>NZ_VPAM01000055.1:0-11885 GCF_013419215.1 Acinetobacter sp. YH12096
GAGGATCAGAAAGCTTGTTTGAATCGATGTATTTCATCCGCAGATTATGCACGAATGCTAAGAAATCCGGAGTGCAAATATTAACCAAAAAGAAGATCGTTTTTTGATTTATGAAAGAGATCTAATAAATGAGAATTATCTTTATAAAAAGTCTGTTCAAAATGATTTAATTTTTCCATGGAAATAGGGTGAGATTTGATATTGATTGGTTTTGATAAAGAATTTTTATGTCCTTTAGAAATAGAAAAATAGGCTGAATTTTCAATATTCTTGTTTTTAGTATTGATTGAGAAATTAATGACTATTGGTAAGCCTTGATAACTAATGATTTCAATTTGATTCTTATTGAAAACATAATTTTTGCCCTTTAGCACGTTAGTATTTATATTTGGAAAAATTTGATTTAGGTCAATCTGCGCAGCAATGATGCCTTCGGGCATAGTGGAAATATTAAAGTAGAGGATATGATTTTGGTCAATATGATACGGTGAGCCAGTATACAGAGTTATATTTTTTGCCCAACTTATCTGGTGTATTGAAACCAAGATTAATGAAATGAATAGAAGAGTTGAAGAAATAATCGACTTCATTATTTTTAATTCTCAATTGAATAAAAATTATAAAAAGGATGTGTAATTTTTTAATATGGATGCAAAGGAGAAAAAGGGTGAGCGAACTCACCCTACATATTTCATTTATACTTTATCAGGCACACCAAACAGCTCCTTAAACGCCTGATCAGGACGTGGCTGCTTCATAAAACTTTCACCGACCAAGAAGGCATGAATATCATGTTCTTGCATCATCGCGACATCAGCAGGTGTTGCAATACCGCTTTCTGTCACCAGCAGGCGAGAAGGCTCGAGTAACTTTTTCAAACGTAATGATGTGTTGAGGTCAACATCAAAGGTTTTTAAATTACGATTATTGACGCCAAGTAGACAGTTGTCAGAAAGACGCATTGCACGCTCAAGTTCTTCTTCGTCATGTACTTCAACCAACACGTCGAGATTGTGCTCAAAAGCAGTTTTCGACATTTCTTCGAGTTGTTGATCAGACAAACAAGCCACGATTAATAAAATACAGTCCGCATGTAAAGCGCGTGCTTCAATTACGCCATAAGGATCAATTAAAAAATCTTTACGCAGCGCAGGTAAGTCACAGTTCTTACGTGCAATCTGAATGTTTTCATCGGCACCTTGGAAAAAATCCACATCGGTGAGAACAGACAAACATGCCGCACCAGCATCTTGATACTGCTGCGCAATTTCAGCAGGGTTAAAGTTTTCACGAATGATGCCTTTCGATGGTGATGCCTTTTTAATTTCAGCAATCACCCCCGGACGTTTAGAGCCGAGGTTTTGTGCAAAACCTCGAACGGGTGTAGCTGCTTGAGCTAGCTCTTCGACATCTTTATAGCTACGTTGTTTAAGACGGGCTGCAAATTCTTCTTTTTTACGGTCAACAATTTTACCTAAAATTGTATTGGCGATATCTACCATGATTTGAGTCCTAATCTTAAGCTTCGTATTCTTTTAAAGTTTTCGTAAATTCTGACAAAATGCCCATTTTCTCTAGAGCTTGACCGCCATAGATAATGTCATGTGCTAATGCAACACCTTGTTTATAGCTTTTGGTTAAGCCTGAAACATAAATGCCTGCGCCTGCATTTAGGGCAATCATATTCGCGGCTTTATCACCGAGTGCAGATTTGTTTTTACCTAAAGCATCTTTGATCAATTTTAGACTTTCAGCAGCACTATCTACAGATAGACCCGTTAAGGTTTGCGACTCGATATCTACGGCTTCCGGCTGAATTTCCCATTCAGTGACTTCGCCATCTTTGAGTTCAGCAACATAAGTACTTGATGCAAGGCTAATTTCATCTAAACCGTCTTTTGAATGCACCACCAAGACATGTTCTGCACCGAGTTGTTTTAAAACTTCAGCCATAGGACGACATAATTCTGTAGAGAAAACACCAATCACAAAACGTTTTACGCCGGCCGGATTCGTAAGCGGGCCAAGTAGGTTGAAAATACTACGGAAGCCCAATTCTTTACGTGGACCAGCAGCATATTTCATGGCTTTATGATGATTAGGTGCAAAGAGGAAACCCACACCCATTTCACGAATACAGCGTTCAGTTTGCTGCATGCTTAGGTCAAGGTTAATTCCTGCTTGTTCTAAAAGATCAGAAGAGCCTGATTTTGATGAAACACCACGACCGCCATGTTTAGCAATGGTTGCACCTGCTGCTGCAATGACAAAACTAGACGCAGTAGAAACGTTAAATAAGTTTTGACCATCACCACCTGTACCAACGATATCCACCAAATGTGGCAGATCACTGACATCGATTTTGATCGCAAACTCACGCATTACACGTGCTGCGGCAGTGATTTCATCAATACTTTCACCTTTTTGGCGTAAGCCCATCATGAGTGCGCCAATTTGCGCATCGGTCGCTTCACCTTGCATGATGGTACGCATCACTTCTTCCATTTGAGGTTGAGTGAGTTCAATATTTTTAGTGATGTTATTTAAAGCTTGTTGAATATTCATAATATTTTTTGCACTCGATTAAGCGTAAATTTCTAAGAAGTTTTTAAAGATTTGATGGCCATGTTCACTAAGAATTGATTCAGGGTGAAACTGCACGCCTTCGACAGGCAATGTCTTATGTTTTACGCCCATGATTTCTTCCATCGTGCCATCTTCTTCATTGGTCCAGCAGGTCACTTCTAAACATTCAGGCAAAGTCGCTTGATCAATCACCAAAGAGTGATAACGCGTTGCTGAAAATGGCGAAGGGAGGTTGCTGAAAATGCCTTGATCGCTGTGATACATGTCAGATAAACGACCGTGCATCACTTTTTTAGCGCGAATAATATCGCCGCCAAAAGCTTGTCCTATGGCTTGGTGGCCTAAACACACACCGAGTAAAGGAATTTTTCCCGCAAAGTGTTGAATCGCAGGAATTGAAATACCTGCTTCACTTGGCGAACAAGGGCCAGGACCAATGACTAAATACTTCGGTTGCCATCGCTCGATATCTTCCAATGTCACGGCATCGTTACGTACAACTTTTACTTCCTGATTTAACTCGCCAAAATATTGGACGATGTTGTAGGTAAAAGAGTCATAATTGTCGATCATCAAAAGCATGAGCGTATTAACCTTTGAAATTTATGCACTTAACTGTGCTTAGAATAGTCCGAAATGATTCTAAATAGTTGTATATTGACCCAAATATCGTGTGGATATTTTAAATAGAAAAATAGTGAAATATTTAGAATGCAGTCAATCATAGCAAATATTATTCAATTTCTGCTGAACAATTTCGCCAAAGTTCATCGCAACTGAAATCATTTCAGCAAATTATCGACTTATAAATTTAGGATTTAAGTTGAACAAAGCAATAGGCTGAATTTAAGTGTTTAAAATGTGTTCAATTGATATTTTAAAAAGATCTGCTTACTGTCGTTAAAAATTGCAATTCAGGCTCTAGCTGGAAAAATATGAACCGTTTTGAAGCAAAATCACCAAAATGGAGCACAATTAATGCAAAGGTAGATTGATCAAAATTAAAACAAAATGGTTAAATCTACTTCAAAAAAAGAGTGCTTTAAGGGCTCAAAAAACCTAAATATCGATCATGAATATAGTGATTACGCTGGTATTTTTCCATCTAGAACTAGCTAAACCATTAGTTTCTATCGTATTTAAATTCGACCTTAAAGCTTGAATAAAATCCTAATAATTTTATCGTTGAAAGCGATTAATCATTTTGGTGCATACTGGTGCAAAACCAAGTTGCACTATTTTGATACACCTGCGAGAAGTTTTTAAACAAAAGTGATGAAGAGTGGCTGAATATGGTGCATTTACTGTTACACACAGTATAATAGTCGAAAAGCAAGGAGCTAAAATCTTCTATTCTGATAAGGAATTCAGTATTTTAGCTTAGCTTTTAAAAGTTGGTACGGTAATTGCTTAATAACTACCAACTACTAACACGCACTTCAGTGTGCACAAAAAAATCATCGGAGCAAAATGAGCATGGCGAACAAGGTCCTTCAACTCATCCAAGAAAGTGGCGCAAAATGGGTCGATTTTCGCTTTACTGATACTAAGGGTAAAGAACAACACGTAACTTACCCAGCAGATTCAATCGACGAAGATACGTTTGAAGATGGCAAAATGTTTGATGGTTCTTCAATTGCTGGTTGGAAAGGCATTGAAGCATCTGACATGATCTTACGTCCAGATGCAGAAACTGGTTTTATCGACCCGTTCTTTGCAGAAGCTACAGTTGTTGTGACTTGTGACGTTATCGAACCTTCAACTGGTCAAGGTTATGAACGTGACCCACGCTCTATTGCTCGCCGTGCGGAAGAATACCTAAAATCAACTGGTATCGGTGATACTGCTTTCTTTGGTCCAGAACCAGAATTCTTCGTTTTTGACGAAGTAAAATGGGACATCGATATGTCTGGCGCGCGTCACACATTAATCGCTGAAGAAGCTGCTTGGTCTACTGGTAAAGATTACGAAGCGGGTAACTCTGGTCACCGTCCACGTGTGAAAGGTGGTTACTTCCCAGTTCCTCCTGTAGATTCTTCACAAGATATGCGTGCAGATATGTGTGCAAAAATTGAAGACATCATGGGCCCAGGTCGTGTAGAAGTACATCACCACGAAGTTGCATCTTGCCAGCTTGAAATCGGTGTAAGCTTCAACACTATGGTTCGTAAAGCGGACGAAGTACAACAGTTCAAATATGCTGTTTGGAACGTTGCTCACCAATATGCTAAAACTGCTACGTTTATGCCTAAACCAATGGTTGGCGATAACGGTTCTGGTATGCACGTTCACATGTCGATCTCTAAAGACGGCAAGAACTTGTTTGCTGGTGATGAATACGCTGGTCTTTCAGAAATGGCGTTATACTTCATTGGTGGTGTGATCAAACATGCTCGTTCATTGAACGCAATCACAAACCCTTCGACTAACTCGTACAAACGTTTAGTTCCACATTTTGAAGCACCGATTATGCTTGCTTACTCAGCACGTAACCGTTCAGCTTCTATTCGTATTCCTTACGTTTCTAGCCCGAAAGGCAAACGTATCGAAGCACGTTTCCCAGATCCAATGATGAACCCGTACTTAGGTTTCGCTGCACTTCTTATGGCTGGTCTTGATGGTATTCAAAACAAGATCCACCCAGGTGAAGCTGCTGACAAGAACTTGTACGACCTTCCTCCTGAAGAAGAAGCTAAAATCCCTACAGTGGCTCATAGCCTAGATATGGCGCTTGAAGCGCTTGCTGCGGATCATGATTACCTTCTTAAAGGTGGTGTGTTCACTAAAGAAATGCTTGATGCCTACATCGAACTTAAAACTGAAGAAGTTCGTCGTCTTAACACGACTACTCACCCAGTTGAATTCGACATGTACTACAGCTTGTAATTCTGTACAGAATTTCACTGTAAAAAGACCCGCCTTGTGCGGGTTTTTTTATGGAATGGGTTAAGATAAAGCAAAGAGTTGAATGAATATCTAAACATGGCAAAACCACGTAAAAAACATACCGGTTTTTTTCCTTGGATTGATCCATCGGATCAGGCAAAGGGATTTAAACTCAACTTTTCAGAAGTGACTTATTTGGAAGTGGGACGGACAGTTGAAGGTTATAAGCAGGCTCAATTTGTCGAACTGAAAAACCCAGAGTTGGCATTGGAGTTTGATTACCCTGAAAGTTTTTATATTACGACCGAAGGGCTGGTGCTGATTAAAACGCCGCAAGGCAAGTTTGAAGCCATTGCAAAGACAGATAACTTTTAATTCAACACGATAATATTGAACTGAAAAAATGACCTACAACGTTGCAGGTCATTTTTATTGAATATCCAGTAATTCACCAACCGTCATTGCAAACCATGCTGTTTTAGATTATCGATTTCATAAGGCGCATCTTCGGCGGGGTAGCGTAAGTTTTCGAATCCTTTTGTTTTGGCAATCGACCAAATCACACTTTCACCCGCAGGGATGTTTTGGCTGCGCTGTGCATATAGTGGGTCTTGTAGGGCGTCTGCTGCTGAAATAAATGTCCAGCCATGCTGCTGAAAGGCGGTAATGAGATCTTTTAAAAATGCGGCATTAATAGCATTTACATGTAAAAGTAAAACATGCTGTGGCGAACGATTTATGGTGAGCTGGGCAAGTTGGTCATAATAATCTGCTCGGTGAAGCAAGTGAGCAATATACGCTTGTTTTAGTCGGTCTAATTTGTCCTGATCTTGCTGTTTGGCATAGTCGAGATATTTTCGATTATATAACCAGTCACTGGCATCAATACTTACTCCGCCAATGCGATATTGATGCTGCGCTAACCATTGATAGACAGCATCACGTTTTTCAGCGCTATTACCTTCTTTTAAAAATGGATAACGGTAGATACGTGTGTAATTCGGCAGCGTTTTAAATATGGTATCCGCCTGTTCAATGCTGTGCAGATAATCTTGTACAGTGACATTTTCTTTATTCAGGTTTTGGTGCGATGCGCTGTGATTGCCAATCAGATGGCCGGATTGTCCCCACGCTTGAATCAGTTGCTTGCCTTGATAATCACCAATTTTAATCAGGCTCGGAAAAACAATACTTTTGATTTGTTGATCATGCAGATGCTTTAAAATTTGAGCATTGATTTGTTCCGCTTGTGCGTTAAACGCTGGATTTAATCCATCATCAAAACTCAGCGCAAGAGATTTTGCTTGAGCCGTGATATTGGTACAAAGTAAAACAAGAAAAATAAAAACATGTAGCGGGTTATATGGAAACATTATGTTGGTGTAATTCAGTTGTTATCCACGACATCATACTGTGTAAGTGAGGTTTGTGTTGATTGCAAATGTAATGAAGTACTTAAGCCGTTTTGGTTTTGCTCATTTTACTTAAAACAAGCTATTGCGCATGAAAAACGATGTTGAGTTGGTTACACTAAGGATTCGCTATACTCAGCAAAAGCTTATAAGGGAAATGAAATATGCAGCGTCAAGCATGTGAAATGCGGGATAAAAGAATGTCTCCTGAATTAAGAACATGGTTGTATGCTTCGGGTTCATTAACCCAACAATTAACAGATTTTGCCCAAGGTGTATTTAAAGTTGAGCCGAGTATTGAGCAATTTCAACGCATGACGCTTCAAGATGCACAGTGGCTGAAAATGCCAATACAGCACACAGCTTGGGTACGTGAAAGTTATTTATATGGCTGTGAAGCTGAGCCGTGGGTCAAGGCAAAAAGTATATTTCCAATCCTTAGCATACAAGGGCGTGCGCGGATTTTTCAGCATATTGGTAAAAAACCCATCGGACATTTTTTATTTCAGCGTACCAATCCGAAGTGCGAGCGGCGTGTATTGTGGCTAGACGATGGTTGGACACGTCAGAGCTGTTATACTTGGCATGGTTGTAAATTTATTGTTCAGGAAACTTTTTTAGAAAGTTTTGAGCAATATTTGCAGAAATAACATTACCAGATGAAGGACAGTCATGGCCGTGGTGCAACAGATTACTTGGCAGCAGCGTTTAGAAGCTTATTACTATTTATGTCGCTTCGATAAGCCAATTGGCACGGAACTGGTTTTTTGGCCAACCATGTGGGCACTGTGGATTGCTAATCAAGGAGCACCGCAATTCAGTATTTTGATTCCCATGATTTTGGGCACGATATTTATGCGTGCAGCAGGTTGTGCGATTAATGACTTTGCTGACCGTAAAGTCGATGGTGCTGTGGAAAGAACCAAACATCGTCCTTTAGCCACTGGAGTGATTAGCGCTAAAGAAGCCATATATGTATTCTTGATCTTGGTGCTTGCTAGCGCATGTATGTTGTTCTTTTTACCGATAGAAACTTTTTATTGGTCCTTTGGGGCATTGTTTTTAGCGTTCATTTATCCCTTTATGAAACGCTACACGCATCTGCCACAAGTATTTTTAGGCGCGGCATTTTCATGGTCGATTCCTATGGCTTATACCGCTGTGGGGCAAACACCTGATTTAACTTGTTGGTTATTGTACTTTGGTAATTTGGCATGGACTGTTGCGTATGACACACAATATGCCATTACTGACCGTGAATATGATTTGAAAATTGGCGTGAAATCGACTGCGATTTTATTTGGTAAATACGATATTGAAATCATTTCTTTATTACAGGCGCTAAGTATTGTACTGATTGGTTCTGCGTTGTATTTAGAAGATCTCTTGATGCCATTTGGTTTAGTTGCAATGTTGGCTGTGGCTGCCGATTTTATTTACCAATGGACTAAAACCAGAGGCCGTGATCCGCAGTTATGTTTTTGGTCGTTTCGCCATAACCGCTGGGTAGGGCTTATGATTTTTATTGGAATTTTCATGGCCCTGACGCTTTAATGTCATTGATCTGAAACTTTTTAAAATGAACTAAAGCATCCTATTCGGGTGCTTTTTTTATGCTTAATTTAAAGATCTCATATGAGAAAAACGTAATAACAAGAAAAGGAAATCAACAATGCAAATGTATTTGAAGAAAAGTCTAATTACTGTTTTATGTTCGTCCGTGCTTTTGCTATCAGCCTGTGGCGATAGTGATGATCGTTCTGAATTTGTATTTACACAGCATTATGTATCGGATGAGCCTTATAGCAAAGACACTATTTTGGATGCAAGTAAGGTGCGTGTAATGACGTTTAAAATGCCAAATGTGCAAGACAAAAGAGTCAATGCAACAGCAATGGTATTTTATCCATCTACACCCAAACCTGCAGATGGTTGGCGTGTAGTAGTTTGGGAACATGGTACTGTGGGAAGTGGTGACTCTTGTGCACCAAGTTTAAATTCGTTAAATCCAAGATTTAAGGCAATGGCTGAAAGTTTACTTAAAGAAGGATACGTAATTTTAGCACCGGATTATGAGGGCTTGGGTACACCGGGCATTCATACCTATTTACATTTAGAAAGTGCAGCTAAGTCTGCGCAATATGCGGTTAAAGCTTTACAGCAGCATTTAGGTAAAGACATGCATGGCGACTGGATGTCAGTAGGTCAATCCCAAGGTGGTCATGCATCCTTAGGGACAGCGGAATTTGCAAACGGAGATAATCACTATAGGGGCGCTGTTGCTGCTGCACCTGCATCAAGTTTAGGCTATATCATTAAAGAAATTGCACCAGTAGCGATTGCAAGATTGGCTGCTGCAGAAAATATACCAGATAGCGGCGTCGCAAAAGGTACAGCGGCAAAGGTGTATTCTGAGCTCTTAGCTTATGCTGCGTATGTTGCAATAGGGATTAAAGCCTACGAACCAAGATTTGACTACAATGCTATATTTGAAACACGCTCTCAACCTTGGGTGGCAAAGGCGGAAGGGAGTACAGGGGAAAATGGCTTATGTCTTACGCCACTCATGGAGGAATTTGAGGCAGATATTAATAATTTTATAGCGAGTAATGTTGGTAAAACAGCCACAGACTACCCTGGGTTAACGGCAAATTTCCAAGAGAATGCAGAAATTGCTAAATTCTTAACGATTAATCAACCCGCAACAAGGCATATTGATAAACCAGTGCTAATTATCCAAGGTCAATTGGATGCGGCAGTACCTTATCAAGTTACACAGGCTTTAGCTGAAAACTTAAAATTAAATTTAAAGTCTGATGTGACCTTTGAATTGGTGCCTGAGGCCTCTCATACTCAAGCAATTGTTTTACGTAATCAGATGCTTGTAGATTTTATTAAACAGCATATGCCAACCACTAAATCTTAATTTGTACTCCAAAAAAAAGCCTTGGATTGTTCCAAGGCTTTTTATGAATAGGCAAAATGTGTTGTATAGACTTGAGCGAATTTTGTTTTTTGCTATATTGGGCGTCGAATTATTTATGTAAATGAAAGAATCGTTATGTCTGAAGTTAAGCCAAAGCCCAATACCAAAAAGATGATCATTTTGATGGCACTTGGGCTATTGATTCCTATATTTTTGGTCAGTATGGCTTTTCTTGCAGTCAATAGTGATGCCAAAAACCAAGAAAAATATAAGCAACAACAAGCTGAAATGATTGAGCGCATTAAAGCTAAAGAAGCCCAAGATGAGGCTTTGGCTGCTGAGGCTGACCAAGCAGTATCAGAAGTGCTGGCTGCTCAAGAGTCAAATGCTCAATAAAATTCTGTTTACATTATCGATGTGAATGCAATGCGCATTCACTCAATGTTTGATTTTGATTTACGTATTTTACAACTATTTATTTACATCATGCCTGAGCGTGTGAACTGTTGGAATACTGGTGTAGCGGATTACACGGTAGCCCGCTTCTTCAAGCATTGCATCACGTTCAGCATCTTCTTGCTCTTTGCCTATATGACTAGGGTCATCCAGTTCGATAATCACAAGCACATTATAAGTTTGGTCAAGTATGACAAAATCAGTGACTTTTCGATTAAATCTATTCCTAATTTTATAATTTTGATTGGTGATCAGTGCGCTAAAAGCCACTTGGGCTAAAATGTGGTAGTTCGGAAATGCTTCATTTAAACGATGAAACATCTTACTTTCAAAGGCAGTGATTACACGACGTGGGAAAAACTTTTGTTTGCTTCTAAACAGTCTCGGAAAGACTAAGCAGACAAGTGCAAAAGTTGCCAAGCAACCAATAATAAAAAATATGAACTGACTGAGATCTGGCACGGAATAAACTACATATATGAAAAAAGCCCACGTCATGATGCGTGGGCTTTTTAGAATTTGGCTCTCCAACCTGGGCTCGAACCAGGGACCTGCGGATTAACAGTCCGTCGCTCTACCGACTGAGCTATTGGAGAATCTGCACGCATTCTATGGGGTAAATGCAGTGAGGTCAAGTCGGAATTGCAAAAAATAAGAAAATTTAGGCTGAATGTATTAAATATAAACACCTTTAATATAAAGTGTTTTTAAAACTTAAGCTTTGATAATTGCTTCTAATGTGGAAGGAGAGGTCGGTGAATAGCTTAGGTTATAGAGCAAGTTATACTTATCTTAAAACAAAAGTCAGAGCATAAAAAAAGCCCACGACATAATGCGTGGGCTTTTAGAATTTGGCTCTCCAACCTGGGCTCGAACCAGGGACCTGCGGATTAACAGTCCGTCGCTCTACCGACTGAGCTATTGGAGAATCTGAAGTGGATTCTAAAGATGTATGGGAGGGTGGTCAAGCCTGATTTAAATAAAATACTTAAAAATCAAATTAAGTGTTTTAAAAATAGTCGAATCAGACAACTTGGTACATATACGGATACTTTTTAGGAAAGCAAAAACAAAAAAGTAGGTATGCTTTGTTAAATATCAGGCAATAAAAAACCCACTTCGCAATGAGTGGGCTTTTTAGAATCTGGCTCTTCCACCTGGGCTCGAACCAGGGACCTGCGGATTAACAGTCCGTCGCTCTACCGACTGAGCTATGGAAGAATAGATGGCTCTCCAACCTGGGCTCGAACCAGGGACCTGCGGATTAACAGTCCGTCGCTCTACCGACTGAGCTATTGGAGAATCTGATAGCGCATTTTAGGGATGAAAATTAAATCCGTCAATAAGAATATATAAATATTCAATCTAGATGGTTTTTATCTGAACAAAAGTATAAGCTATTGATTAAATAAGAAACTATTTTTACTAAGGGAATATTTTATGGCTCATAAATGCTTCATATCATTTAAGACCCAAGATATAGAATATAAGAAATAGATCTCTTTCATAAATCAAAAAACGATCTTCTTTTTGGTTAATATTTGCACTCCGGATTTCTTAGCATTCGTGCATAATCTGCGGATGAAATACATCGATTCAAACAAGCTTTCTGATCCTCA
>NZ_VPAM01000056.1:0-11283 GCF_013419215.1 Acinetobacter sp. YH12096
ATACCAACGAACAGCCCAAAGAATGATTTCACCTTGAAAGTGCCGACCGTGGAAGGGATTCATCTGCTGTATCTCGAAATAAATAAGATATTTAGCTTATCATGTCAGCCTATTTGCAACAGTGCCGGAAGATGCTCTATTTGATTTGGCAACTACACTGTGTGAAATTTCAGATACTTCATCTAACCAAAACAAAAAATTTGACTACAAGGCAGCAGAGAGAGCGCGTGAGTGTATTTTGGCGTATCCACATGAAAACTTAAGTTTGTCAGATTTAGAGAAACATGCTGATCGTGACCGCTGGAGCCTTTCTCGTGATTTCCGATTATTATTTGGAACTAGCCCACACCGTTATATGATCATGCGTCGCTTAGAAACAGTTAAGTTCTACCTTGCTCAAGGGGAGTCTATTGTTAATGCTGCTTTAAATGCAGGCTTTTTTGATCAGAGTCATATGACCAGACATTTTATAAAAACATTTGGTTTAACTCCCACTCAATGGAAAATGATAAATATTAAAAGATAGCCGTTCGATTTGAACGGCTAATTTGTCCTACAGCAGATTTATTCCATTAAGAAAATCTTTGAACATAAAAAGCCCTGATAAAATCAAGAGTATACCCATCAGCTTATTTAGCCGATTAAACCAGATAGGATTAGCAATTTTGTTGCCTAATACTTTTCCAACCAGAGCATAGGTGAATGGTGCGCCAACAGCACCAAGTGAAATCAGTAAAGAAACTATCAAGATCATGATTCCTGTGATTTTGGCTGCAGGGTACATAATTGTCGTAACAGGTAGAATGACGAGAATGGCTTTTGGATTTAATAACTGAATAAATAAGCCATTTAAGAATGTTAGATGGCTTTCTTGCTGTTGAGTTGTTTCTACATTCGCCCTAATCATTTTTATAGCCAAGTAGAATGTATAAATTGCACCCGCTAAAGCAATATAATGAATCAATCCATGTGGAATAACAGCTTCACCTATATAGCCAAACAATACGAATAAGATCAACATGGCGAAACCAATGCCTAGGTAAAATCCTATAGTCTTTTTTAATTGACCTGTAAGGCCAGAATTTAGCCCCATAAAATTTACAGGGCCTGGGCTATACATAACGCTTAATGTATAAAGAAATATTTCCACAGAGTTCACTCAATTAGATAGCAATAAACATCAAAGAGAGAACGGTATCGAGTTATAGGCCTTAAAGATTGTACGTTTGTGCTGAACTAATTAAAAATTTCTATTTAACTTATGTTCACCTAAAGTTCACTTCATAAGTGTATAAAGAAACTATGTATTGTATTTTCAATTGCTTATATAAATATTAGTCTTGGTTTAGAATTTTAAAGTTCATGAACTATGAGAAAAAACTAAGATACGATCAAAATTGTAGAACAACAAAATTATTTATACTAATTTACAAGCCACGCTGTTTAAGCGTGTCATTAAAAAATAAATCTTTTAATCTCTCCACACAATCTCCACACAATCTCCACACAACATCAGCAATTCATAAACACTGCTATTTCAAAATAGTAGTATCTAAAACCCCCCCTCTGAAAAAGCATGTCAACACATTATCATTTAATAGGTTCAATACTTATTACAACTGTACTTTTAATCGGCTGTACACAAGCCAAAGATGCTGAACAGTCCCCAACAGAAATGCCACCAGCGGTTGTCAGTACCATCACGGTATTACCGCATTCCATGAATTTAATTGAAAATCTTCCAGGCCGTGTTGTCGCTTACCGTATTGCTGAAATTCGCCCGCAAGTAGGTGGAATTGTTGATAAAGTACTTTTTAAGCAAGGCTCTTATGTGCAAGCAGGTCAACCGCTTTTTAAATTGAATTCTGAAATATTTCAGGCAGATGTAAAAAGCAATCAAGCCACTTTAAACCGTGCACAAGCTGAGGTGACACGTTTGCAGGTGCTGTTAAAACGCTACACTGAATTAGTAAAAGTAAATGCGGTTAGTCAGCAGGAATACAACAATACCGAAGCAGATTATCAAAAAGCAAAAGCCGATGTGGCGCAAATGCAAGCCATGTTAAGCAGACAACAACTTAATCTTAAATATGCGACTGTTACAGCCCCTATCTCGGGAACGATTGGTGAAATCTTAGTGACTGAGGGTGCATTAGTTGGTCAAGGTGATACTAATGCAATGGCCGTAATACAACAGATTAATAAAGTCTATGTTGATGTAAAGCAATCAATTAGTGATTATGAAAAACTACAGGAAGCTTTACAGCAAGGTGACGTGTCAAATACCAAACATACGGTTGAAATCCTAAATAGTCAGGGTAAACCTTATAACGTTACAGGTGAAATCCTATTTTCGGATACTAAAGTTGATCCTGATACGGGTGATGTCACAATCCGTATTTTAGCCAATAATGAAAATCAAAAACTTTTGCCAGGCATGTATGTTCGAGTCAATATGAGCCGAGCTCAAGTTGAAAATGCGCTCCTAGTTCCAGAACAAGCGATTCAACATGATATTAGTGGTAAAGCCAATGTTACGATTGTTAATCAAAAAGGTTTAGCGCAAAGCAAGCCTGTTCAGCTTGGTCAACGTTATCAAAATAACTATGTGATCAAACAAGGGTTACAAGCAGGTGAGAAAGTCATTGTTGAAGGGGCTGATCGTATACAGCCTGAGCAAAAATTAAAAATTAAGCAGTGGCAACCTACAAATATTAAGGAAAATGGAGGACAGCAATAATGTCCCAATTTTTCATTAGGCGTCCTATTTTTGCATGGGTGATTGCTTTATTTATTATTCTGTTGGGTGTACTAAGCATCCCCAAGTTACCTATTGCACGATTCCCAAGTGTTGCGCCACCACAGATTAGTATTACGGCAATCTATCCAGGTGCTACGCCAAAAACATTGAATGATAGTGTTGTGACCTTGATTGAGCGGGAAATGTCAGGTGTCAAAAACTTACTTTATTACAGTTCAAGTTCAGATAGTTCTGGAACAGCAACAATCACCGCAACATTTAAACCAGGTACAGATGTAGAACTTGCACAAATTGATGTGCAAAACAAAATTAAAGCCATTGAGTCACGCTTACCTCAAACAGTGCGACAACAAGGGCTGATGGTCGATGCTGCGTCGTCTGGTTTTTTAATGATGGTGGGCTTAAGTTCACCGAATGGCAAATATAGTGAAATTGATGTCAGTGACTATATGACTCGCTATGTGATTGAAGAATTAAAGCGGGTTGACGGTGTTGGTAAAGTCCAAAATTTTGGTGCTGAAAAAGCCATGCGGATTTGGGTCGATCCAGATCGTTTGGTTTCTTATGGATTGAGTATTCAAGATGTGAATACAGCCATCCAAAACCAAAACTTGCCGATATCACCAGGTCGTATTGGTGATGTTCCTGCTTTGACGGGGCAACAAATTACTATTCCTTTAACTGCTCAAGGTCAATTAGAAACTGTAGAGCAATTCAAGAAAATTAGTTTACGTGCTCAACAAAATGGCGCCAATGTTCGACTGTCGGATGTCGCTCGTGTCGAAATCGGGGCACAGATGTATAACTTTGCGATTTTAGAAAATGGCAAAGCCTCTACAGCTGTGGCGATACAAATGAGTCCTGGTGCCAACGCTGTCAAGACTGCAGAAGGTGTTAAAGCGAAAATTGAACAGTTAGGTTCAGCACTGCCTGATGGTATGAAATTCTCTATACCTTACGACACTGCACCTTTTGTAAAAATCTCGATTGAAAAAGTAATCATGACATTGCTTGAAGCTATGGCATTAGTTTTTATTGTCATGTTTATCTTTTTACACAATGTTCGATACACCTTAATTCCGGCGATTGTTGCACCGATTGCATTGCTTGGCACATTCTCAGTCATGCTGCTTGCTGGTTTTTCGATTAATGTGCTGACCATGTTCGGTATGGTGCTTGCGATCGGGATTATTGTCGATGATGCGATTGTGGTCATTGAGAATGTTGAACGCATTATGGCGACAGAAGGCTTATCTCCAGTTGAAGCCACATCTAAAGCCATGAAGGAAATTACCAATCCGATTATTGGCATCACCTTAGTGTTAGCCGCTGTATTCTTGCCGATGGCATTGGCGTCAGGCTCAGTGGGGATTATCTATCGTCAGTTCACCATTACCATGTCGGTTTCAATTTTATTCTCAGCTTTCCTTGCACTGACATTAACCCCTGCGTTATGTGCAACGATGTTAAAACCGATTGATCAAGACCATCAGAAAAAGGGTGTTTTTGCATCGTTTGATCGCAGTTTTGAGAAGCTGAACAATCGCTATGAACGCAGTTTATTTAAAGTAATTAAACATAAAACCCTCGCAATGTTATGTTTCTTAGGCATTGTCATTGTGCTGATTTTTAGTTTTAAACACGTTCCGACTGCGTTTATGCCAGAAGAAGATCAGGGGTGGTTTATGACTTCGATTCAACTTCCTGCGGATGCAACTCAAGAACGTACCCGTAAAGTCGTTGCTGAGTTTCAAAATTATTTAGACCAAGAAACGGGGATTAAAGACAATATGGCGGTCTTAGGTTTTGGTTTTAGTGGATCTGGTCAGAATACAGCGATGTATTTTACCAATCTATTGCCATTCGAAGAGCGTACTATTACGGCACAAGAAGTCGTGAATAATGCCAATATAGCGATGGCTGAAAGTTCAGAAGGTCAAACCATGTCTGTGTTACCACCAGCAATTGATGAATTGGGTAACTCATCTGGTTTTTCACTGAGATTATTAGATCGTGGCAATATTGGCATGCCTGCTTTAAGAGAAGCACAAGATCAGCTTTTAGCATTAGCAGCACAAAGTAAAATCGTGGCGGAGGTCTATCCTGAAGGTTTGCCAGATGGCAGTTCTGTACAGCTTAAAATTGATAGAGATAAATTGCAGGCATTAGGTGTTAATTTCAGTGATGTGACCGATATTATTTCAACCTCAATGGGTTCGATGTATATCAATGATTTTCCAAATCATGACCGTATGCAGCAAGTCATTGTGCAACTTGATGCCAAATCACGCATGAGTATTGAAGATATTCTTCAGATTAAGGTGAACAGTCAAAGCGGTAAATTGGTTTCAATGTCTGAAATAATTACTCCAATTTGGCAACATTCCCCACAACAATACAATCGTTACAACGGTCGTCCATCATTGAGTATTTCTGGCAGTCCAGCAGCAGGTATATCTTCAGGACAAGCCATGACTGAGATGGAAAATTTGATTGAACAACTTCCGAAAGGTGTGGGTTATGAGTGGACTGGGATTTCTCTAGAAGAAAAACAGTCGGAATCACAAACCTTGTTTTTATTACTGTTGTCGATGTTAGTCGTTTTCCTTGTCTTGGCAGCGCTTTATGAAAGCTGGTCAATTCCATTCTCTGTGATGCTAGTTGTCCCTCTAGGGTTGATTGGCGCCTTTTTAGCAGTAATGTTACGTGGTATGCCAAATGATATTTTCTTTAAGGTCGGCATGATCACGATTATTGGTCTATCTGCAAAGAATGCTATTTTGATTGTTGAGTTTGCAAAAGCACTAAGAGAAGAAGGAATGGGTTTAGTGGAGGCAACCGTTGCAGCCGCTAAATTGCGCTTACGTCCAATCCTAATGACATCTTTGGCATTTACCTGTGGCGTTATTCCTTTAGTCATTGCCAGTGGCGCTAGTTCTGAAACTCAAAAAGCGATTGGTACAGGCGTCTTTGGCGGCATGATCAGCGCAACAATTCTAGCTGTTATTTTTGTACCGATTTTCTTTATTGTCGTCATGAGCATGGTTGAGAAATTCTCGAAACGTAAAGCGGCACATTAAGCATCAAAACTGAGAATAAAAGCTGTGGGTTAACGAGTTTAGCCCACAACAAATCTTTCATTTACATCTTTATTTCAGAATTGATTTAATAAACCATCAATATAGGTTTAATCATGAAAGCTACCAATCTTGATCCGAAACGCTGGTGGATATTGCTCGCTGTCGTGCTTGCATTTCTGCCGATTGTGATTGATATGACTGTACTGCATGTTGCGGTTCCCTCATTAACCCAATCGCTGAGTGCCACAAGTAACCAAGTCTTATGGATTATTGATATTTATCCATTACTTATGGCTGGACTTTTAGTTCCGATGGGAACTTTGGCTGATCGTGTCGGCAATCGTAAGATTCTGCTGATTGGCTTGGTTATATTTGGAATTGCCTCAGTCCTTGCGGCATTTTCCCAAACGGCTTCTATGCTGATTGCCGCACGTGCTTTATTAGCATTAGGCGGTGCCATGATTATGCCCTGTGTATTGGGTATTATTCGCAGAACCTTCGAAGACAGTCGCGAACGTGCCATTGCGCTGGGTATTTGGGGCACAATCGGATCAGCCGGTGCCGCCATTGGACCGCTCATTGGTGGGGGATTGTTAGAATATTTCTGGTGGGGTTCAGTTTTCCTGATTAACGTCCCAATCATGCTGGTTGTCGCACCAATGTGCTATTTCTTATTGTCCCGAAAAGAAGCTATAACCCCTGGACATTGGGCATTTGGTCAAGCGCTATTGCTGATTGTCGGTTTGATTTCGTTTGTATATGCACTAAAAGCAGGCTTAGGCGGTAAACAGTCGTTGTTGATTGTCTTGCCTTTGGTCGTTTTATCTATCGGCTTATTAACCATATTTGTACGCAAACAGCTGAATTCTCCTCAGCCGATGCTAGATCTTTCGCTATTTTCACGTCCTGCTATTTTAGCCGGCATTATTATGGCAATGGTTGCTGCAGGCGCTTTGGCAGGGGTTGAGTTAACTTTGGCAATGGAGCTGCAATATGTCATTCGTTTAACACCGCTGCAAGCCGGTCTTTTTATGGTTCCGATTATGGTTGCGGCCGCTATTGGCGGGCCTATTGCTGGTTTTTTATCCAATAAATTTGGACTCCGTCTGGTTGCGACCATGTCATTAATATTGGCAGCAATTGCGTTGGTCAGTTTGAGTTATTCAGATTTTCATCATCCGGGAATCATCGTTCCCTTTATTTTAGCTTCGATTGGATTAACACTGAGTATTGGTTTAACAGCTTCATCCATTGCGATCATGGGCTCAGTACCTGCAGAAAAGGGCGGTGCGGCAGGTTCACTTGAAAGTACAGGTTATGAACTGGGTACAGGACTAGGTATTACTTTATTTGGTGTTTTCATGGCCTATATATTTGGCAGTCATCTTCAAGTGCCGTCAGATTTAACTGCTGTTTTAGCAGAAAAAGCCAGACTTTCGATTGGTGATACCTATTTAGTGGCGAGCCAGTTACCCGTTGAACAAGGTACAGCATTGATTAACGCAGGTAAAATTGCCTTCAGTTCAGCTCATGTTAATTTATTATTAACAGCAGGGATTATCATCGGGATACTCTCCATTGTGGTATTTTTTATGCTAGCTAAATATCGAGATGAGAATTCATTGTGATGAAATTTATTTGAGGATCATCAAACAGAATGGTTAAGTTCAGACATCAATTTATCTTAAATTTATGGTTTAAATTAAGCCGTATTAATCTGAACTTAACACATTATAAATGAGTTGATGTCTTACGATTTAGTTGAATAGTAAAACAGCTGCCACCTAAGTTTTTGGATTTAGAATAATAAATATGACCTTGGTGTGCTTCAATAATTGCATCAATCACTGCCAAGCCTAATCCAGTACCGCCATCTAGACATGATCTAGAGTCTTCCAGTCGATAGAAGGGTTTGAACAGGTGTTTAAGATGCGATTCATCAATACCAGGACCTTCATCTTCAAACGTCAATACCCAATGTTCTGCTGTGGTTACAGATGTAATATTTATTTTTCCAGCATTCGAATATCTTAGAAAGTTAGAGAACAATGCAATAAAGACCTGTTCCATCCTTCTTATATCAACGCAAACCAATTTATCCGTCAAATTTAAAACAATAGTTAAACCTTTAACATGAAACCGTTCATTAAACATCTGCAGACATTTTTCAATACTATTTTTTAAATTGGTCTTTTCTAGTTCTAATCGTAATTGTTTATTTTCAATAAGTGTCAGTGTCCGTAAATCTTCCACAAGGTAAGATAAGCCTTCGACTTGGTTCAATAAGCTTAGGTGTAAAGCTTTATCGGCAATAAATATACCATCGACAATACCTTGCAAGCGACCTTGTAATATTGTCACAGGTGTTCGTAATTCATGTGCAATTGCAGCATTCCAAACAGTTGAATTCTTAACTGATACTTCAAGTTGGTTTGCCATTTCATTGAAGTTCTCAATAAGAGACTTGATTTCATGTGGAATATCATGATGTGGCTGTTTAATTCTGAGTGCTAAATTGCCTTGTTGAATTTGTTGAATAACATCTGCTAAATCACTAATTGGCTGTGTATAGCGTTTTCCATATTTAAAGGCGAGGATAGTAGAAAGAAAAAAGCCTGTTAATAGCACTAAAAACAGCCAGATAAAGTCAACGGAGGTAACTGAAAATTCATTTGAATTAATAACTTGTGTATTTAGAAAACCTATTTTTATCGCCCAGCTATAAACAAAATAGCCAATCATGAAAGATAACAGCGTAATGCCTAAATTGAATAGGCTCATCATGATAATAAACTGGAAGTTAATTCCAACAGAATTTTTAAAAAAGTTAAATTTCATGATTTTGATCTAAGCGATACCCCACGCCACGGACATTGATTAATAAGCCATTTACATCATTTTCTTCAAGTTTTTTGCGTAATTTGCTGATATGGCTATCTACAGTGCGATCTAAAGCATCACTTTCAGGCATACAGTTTTGGATCAATTCATTACGTGTAAAGACTTTATTCGGTGTTTTTGCCATCAAAAACAGTATCTTATACTCAGTTAACGTAAGGTTGAGCAACTGATTTCTTTGACCATTTGAAATGTAAACTTGATGATGATCTGGATTAATTTCAATATTTCTATAACGAATAATATTAGTTATTTCCATATTTTGGCTTGTACTTCGTCTAAGTACGGCTTGTATTCGTGCAATCACTTCGTTTGGGTTAAATGGCTTAATAATAAAGTCATCAGCACCCATTTTTAGCCCCATGATCTTATTCACTTGATCATCTAAGGCAGTCAGCATAATGACAGGTAAATGACTTGTTTGACGGATGATTTGTAGAATTTCCCAGCCATTTAGTTTGGGTAATTTAATATCAAGGAGAATCAGGTCGATAGAGTTGGCTTTTAGGCACTCTAAAGCTTGTTGTCCATCCAATGCACGGATGACCTGCATGTTTTCATTTTTTATGTATTTTTCAAGAATGTCACCAATATCATAATCATCTTCTACAACGAGAATGACGCTGTTTTCGAAGCTGTGCTGTAGATTTGGATACATATATTTTATCTTAGATGAAGTAGCTATGCATTTTAACATTTAATTGTGTAATGGAGATGATTAGACGAGCAGTCATTTATATTTGTAATTGAGGGGTGACATATAATAAAATTCGTTGCATATCAGTATTAATGAACAAAATGTCAATTATCATTCATTTAACATAATGGCTGTTATACGAAACGAGAGTTGTAAGCCCCAAGTAGAAATGTCCGGTTTCTCCAAAGTAAAAATGTCCGCTTTTAGAATATGCACTTTTGCAATTTTCTTAGCGGACGGTTTGATATGTTGGTGTCTATGTCGGATAAAGAACTTAAACGATTGTCGGTCTTGCAAGAAATCTGTGATCAACGCATAACCCAGTCCCAAGCTGCTCAGCTACTTCATATTTCAGAACGTCAGATCAGACGTTTATTGCAAAAATACAAAGCTCAAGGCCCAGCTGCATTAGCACATGCTGCACGTGGCCAAATCAGCAATTCCAGGCTTCCTGAAGAGCTCAGACTCAAGTGCCTCAATATTGTTTCGGATCAACTGCATGGTTTCGGACCCACTTTAGCGCATGAAAAGCTCACCACTGTTCATGGATTCGATATTTCAGTGGAAACACTGCGTTCCTGGATGATTGCAGCCGATCTGTGGATTCCTCGCGCCAAGCGCCTGAAACGCCCGTATCAGCCTCGTTATAACCGAGATTGTTATGGTGAACTGATTCAAATCGATGGCTCACACCATGACTGGTTTGAAGGACGCGCTGCTAAGTGCTGTCTGCTGGTATTTATCGATGATGCCACAGGAAAATTACAGCATTTACGTTTCTGTGAGTCGGAATCAGCATTTGACTATATGATTTCAACACGTTTGTATGTTGAGCAGCATGGTAAGCCGTTGGCGTTTTACAGTGATAAACATTCAGTCTTCAGGGTGAATCAAAGCAGCAAGAAAGACACCAAGATTACCCAGTTTGGACGCGTACTCAGTACCCTCAATATCGATATCATCTTCGCCAATTCACCACAAGCCAAAGGCCGTGTAGAACGGGCGAATAGAACGCTTCAGGACCGTCTGATTAAAGAAATGCGCCTGGAAGGCATCTATTCGATTGAGCAAGCGAATGCCTGGCTGCCCTGCTTTATCGAGCAATTTAATCGTAAATTTGCCAATATGGCCTTTAATCCCAAGGATCTACACCGGACTGTCACTGAAACAGCCGAAGAATTAGATGATGTTTTTACCTGGCGTGAACCCCGCAGAGTCACGAACAGCCTGACGATTACTTATGATAAATGCGTATATTTACTGGAAAATACCGAAGAAAATAAAAGGTTGATCGGCAAGTATCTTGAGTTTCTGGAATACCCGGATGGCACGGTAGCCATTGAACATCAAGGAAGAAAAATCAATTACAGCATCTTCGATAAATTAAGTCAGCTCAACCAGCGAGAGGTTGTTGAGAATAAACGTTTAGGTGCTGTTCTCAATCATATTCAACAACAGCACGAAGAATTAGAACAGCAAAACAAACGCAATCGTTCTCAAAAGATGCCGAGCAGACGTGCACAGAAAACAGTAATCAAAGAACGAAATCTGAATCCTGTGCTTGACTTGGAAGTGTCTGTATAGGACATTTCTATTTGGTTATTAGGTAGGACATTTCTACTTAGGAATAACAGAGAGTGTTAGAACCCATTTAAAGTGTCTATATTCTCACCAATAAAAATGTCCGGTTTCTCCGAGGTAAAATATGACTTTTGAACAAAAATAAGCCATTGTTTATTCTTTTTATTTCCAACAAAATTCCAGAACTCATCTACTTCGAGAGATTCATAATGACTTTGCTGAGGCTGAATTTCATAGGTTGATTCAGTTAAAGTACGTAAAACTTT
>NZ_VPAM01000057.1:0-10538 GCF_013419215.1 Acinetobacter sp. YH12096
GAAGTGAAACCTCTTAGCGCTGATGGTAGTGTGGGGTTACCCATGTGAGAGTAAGTCATCGCCAGCTCATTATTCGAAACACCCCCTGATACGTCAGGGGGTGTTTTTTTATGCAAGGAGAAAAAAGAAAAAAGGAAAAGAACGTTATAAAAGTAGAAAAAGCTAAAGCACAAAAATAGGAAAACGAGAGATATTAAAAAAGAATGAGGCTAAACAGCGCTAAAAATTTACATCAAGGTGAGCCTATATTCTTTATAGTGAAGTTCAGTCTCCAAGGTATAAAAACAATAGGATGTACATATGCTCCAAGATCTTGATGAAGTCTCTATTTTAGAGATATTGCAGCAACGCTTTGAGGAAAATATGCAGCGTCATCCAGAATTACTTTGGGATTATGTTAAAAAACAATTGATAGCACAGCCCTCAAAACTACAAATTTTAATCGAAATGGAAAAAACAGGCGGTGAGCCAGATATTGTGATGCTGAATCAGCAATCTAATGACCTGATATTTTATGATTGCAGCTTAGAGTCGCCAAAGTTTAGAAGAAACTTGTGCTATGACCGTGATGCCTTGGAGAATCGGAAGGATCATCCCCCGAAAAATAACGTTATAGACATGGTTCGAGACATCGGTGCTGAGCTACTGACGGAAGAAGACTATCGAGCGATACAGCAAGTTTTTCATTTCGATTTAAAGACTTCGAGCTGGATTGTGACGCCAGCGGATATTCGGCAAAAGGGCGGGGCACTGTTTTGTGATCGACGTTATGATCATGTATTTAGCTACCATAATGGCGCGCAGTCATATTATGCGTCTCGTGGATTTCGCTGTAAGCTGGTGATCGCTTAATCTCAGTGCTATAAATGTTTTTAAAACAATCAAGTGCGTTAAAGCGAGCTTTTCTAAAGATGTAATTGCGTTTGTTTTTTAGACATTTAAAATTTTTCTAAACTAAAGATAGAAATAAATGATGGTGTGTCGTTCTGAAGTTTAATGAAAGAATAGAAGAATTAGGCCTGAAAATAAGGGTATTATTATTTAAAAAAATCAGTTAAATAATCATATATTGATAATGTTTAATAATTAAACTAAAGCATGAAAAATAACACAATTAACATGTACTTATAAGCGACTAGATTTATTAAACATACGTCTAATATCCCTAGAAAACACTGTTCCGTATATTCCGTGGCTGTTGAATTTTACTTAAAAATTCAATGAATGTTATGGACAAGTACTCATGGGAGATGAGAACGATGACAACGGAAAAAATAGACATAAATTCTGTAGTCGATAAGGCTAAATTTACCCCGTTCCACTTCAATGTAGTGGCTTGGTGCTTATTGATTATTTTATTTGATGGCTACGATTTAGCGATTAATGGCGTGGTTTTACCATTATTGATGCAAGACTGGGGCTTAAGTGCAATGCAAGCGGGGATGCTTGCCAGTACTGCGCTCGCAGGCATGATGTTTGGTGCCATGTTCTTTGGTTCTTTAGCGGATAAGATTGGCCGTAAAAAAGTCATTATGATCTGTATCGTTTTATTTAGTGGTTTGACCTTTGCCGGTGGTTTTGCGTCGAATCCAACAGAATTTGGTATTTTGCGTTTCTTGGCTGGTTTAGGGATTGGCGGTGTAATGCCTAACCTTGTGGCTTTAACGTCTGAATACGCGCCGCAGAAGATGCGTAGCACACTGGTAACGACGATGTTTAGTGGTTATGCAGTCGGTGGTGTGATGGCGGCACTTTTAGGTTCATGGTTCACCCCTGACTTTGGTTGGCAAATCATGTTCTTTATTGCGGGTATTCCACTTTTCCTTTTACCTGTGATTTGGAGATTTTTACCAGAATCTTTGGCATTTATGGTGAAAGAAAACAAACAGGAAAAAGCCCGCAGTATCGTGAAGCGCTTAGCACCTGAAGTGAAAGTGACTGAAAATACAGTGTTCACTTTGCCTCAAGAAAGCGTGCCTGAAGCTGCTAACGTGGTGAGTTTATTCCGCCGTGGTCGTGCCGTAAATACATTATTGTTTTGGGTGGCGTTCTTTACGTGCCTATTGACCATGTATGCGCTAAGCAGCTGGTTACCAAAACTGATGATGGCAGCCGGTTATTCTATGGATAACAGCTTAATGTTTATGATGGTCATGAACGTGGGCGCAGTTGTGGGTATTGTTGGCGGTGGTATTTTGGCTGACCGTTTCCATTTAAAACCTGTGCTGATGGTTTTGGGTATGATGGGCGCGATTGTGATGAGCTTGATGGGCTTCCAATCAAATCAGTTCTTGCTATACATTTTGGTGTTCTTGGCAGGTGCTGCATCTATTGGTTCGCAAATGCTGCTGTACAGCTATGTGGCGCAGTATTACCCACTTGCTGTACGTTCGACGGGTATTGGTTGGTCTTCTGCAATTGGTCGTATGGGCGCGATTGTAGGGCCGATTCTGATTGGTGGTTTGCTCGGTATGAACTTACCTGCGCATTTCAACTTTATGGCGGTGGGTTTACCTGTACTGATTACTGCGATCGCGGTTGCATTGATCATGCATGAAAACGACAGTGATAAAATTGATGTTAAAGAGGCATCTACAGCGAAAGCCTAAGTTGTGATTCTTTAAAAAGAAAAGCCTCCGAAAGGGGGCTTTTTATGCTCTAATAGAAATGATATTTAGAATATTTAAAATTATGACAAAAGAAAGATGTTTAGAAAAAATGAAATACGTCCGTGATGCCTTTTGGTTTAGTTTAGGTGCTTACGGATTAGCAGTAAAAGAACCAACAAGCCGTTATTTGAGTAATTATAATTTAACAGTATCAGATAAAGAAATATATGTCTTAAGCGGAAATGAAGTAGCTGCTACAGATTGGCTTTTATATAATATTAATTTTTCAAATACTTTAGACAATGGTTCAGCAAAAATGTTTGTTAAACAAACATTTTACTACATGATTTTAGAAACTTTCGAAGCTGCCAAAAGTTATGCTTTTGAAAATAATAAATCTGATCATTTTAGGTCACAAGAATGGTATGCCTTTGCAAGGCATCTTAGAAATGCAATTGGTCATAATGGTGTATGGTCTATAAAAGGAATTCCTAATGATTTGCCTACTACTTTTAGGAATAAAACTATTGATTTGAGTTTTAACGGTCAAGAGCTAGGCGACTTTATTGGTTGGGTATATGGATTACAATTGTGTGCGACAATTCAACTGTGGGTTGGAGAGAGTTAATATTTTGTTGTGTTGTTAATTATTTGGTTTTAATTAATCTAATATCTAACTAAGCCCTTATTAATACTATTGTGAGAAAAATATGAACTTTAATTCTATCTCCCCAATCCCTGAAGACGATGAAGAACTGCATCTGCCTGAGCTAGTGTACTGGGCATCTTTAGGTGAACTTGCAGAAGTCGAAAAATCTTTGGCGAATGGCACAGACGTAAACTCTGCCGATGAAGAAGGCTACAGCGCACTGCATGCAGCAGCAGAAAACGGCTATTTAGACGTAGTGAAGCTATTGGTAGGCAAAGGTGCAGATGTAAAGCACAAAACCCAATATACCGCTTTAGAACTTGCAGAAATGGCAGGTCATGACGATGTTGTGGCATATCTCAAAAGCCTCTAAGTCCGATTGCGCAAAATCATGATCGTGAAATCCTCCAGCTGAATCTGGGGGATTTTTTTAATGGGTCATAAAAAATTAATAGATAGAAAAAGAAAACCCCGACATCCTGTCGGGGTTTTCTTCGTATTTCGTGTTCTAGATACAACTCCTTGTCATATCTCACGTCCTGATGTAGAAACTTATTGTTATTGTTATTGTTATTGTTTTATGTTTCGGAAACTTCCTGTTTCCTGATAACTGTAGATTAGGCCTGTTTGAATAAATTGAATAGCAGCAATTTTCTGCATGCCATGTAAGCCAAAACGTACAAAATTATTCTGTTACCTTTCCAAAGAAAAATCATCTGATTAATTGATTAGAATCAAATGATTATAAAAGGGAAGGGAACAATAAATGAAACAATGTATACAATATTTTCGAACGCCTAGCCTCATCGTCGGTATCTTGATGACAGCCGCATGCCATGCGGAAAACACCACAACTACAGCACAAGATCAAACACCAAGCCAAGCTCAAAAAACGGCACAAATCCAGCAAGAACAACGCTTTAAAATACAAAAAATCGCTCAATTTAATGAACCTTGGGCGTTTCAACAACTCCCAGATGGACGCTTATTGCTAACTGAAAGAAAAGGTCAACTGATCATCTTTAACCCGCAAAATCAGCAGAAAATACAGGTGAAAAACCTTCCCAAAGTTGCCTATGGTGGACAAGGTGGATTAGGTGATATTGCACTTGATCCACAGTTTGAAAAAAATCATCAGATATATCTGAGCTATGCAGAAGCAGGACAGGGCGGTTTTGGCGCTGTCATCGAAAAAGCCACATTAAACCTCAATGAAGCTTCGCCAAGTTTAAAACAGCGAAAAATCATTTGGAGGCAAATTCCAAAAGTAGAAGGCCAAGGCCATTATTCACACCGAATGCAGTTTGGCGCAGATGGAAAATTATGGGTGAGTTCGGGCGAACGTCAGAAGTTTGATCCTGCACAAGATCTGCAGTCAAATTTGGGTAAAGTACTGCGCTTAAATAGTGATGGAACACCTGCTGTAGATAATCCATTTCAGACCCAAGGCGAGGTTGCAAAGCAAGTGTGGAGCTTCGGGCACCGTAATCCTTTAGGCATGGCATTTGATGCAAAACAGCAGCTTTGGGTGGCCGAAATGGGCCCGAAAGGCGGTGATGAGTTAAATCTTGTGCAGCGTGCGAAAAACTATGGCTATCCACATGTGTCGAATGGTGATCATTATGATGATCAGCCGATTCCTGATCATCATACACGGCCTGAATTTGAAGCGCCTGCCATCAGTTGGACACCCGTGATTTCACCGTCGAGCCTGATGTTTTACCAAGGGCAAAAGTTCCCTTTGTGGAAAAATAAAGCGCTGATTGGCGGTTTGTCGTCTCAAGTAATCGTGATTGTGGACACAGCGCATCAGCCGGCAGCAGAAATCCAGCGCATCAACATGCCGCAGCGTATCCGTGGCTTGATAGAGGCCAAAGACGGCGCCATTTGGGGGATTGAGGACGGTGAAAAAGCATGGTTATTCAAAATTGAGCCAAAATAGCGGCTAAAAAATAAACAAAAAATTCAAAAAATAAAAAAAAAGCCCCTACGGGGCTTCTCACATACAGGCCTGCACGAATTTTAAATCCGTCAGCTAAGCCGCATAGTGCTCATCGGCATTAAATGCATTGGCTTGAATTTGAATTAATTTACGATTTCCTTGTTCTCCATTCATTCGCCAATGCGCAATTTTAATATTATCGACGATCGCAACATCACCTTTATGCCACTGCAAAAGCAGGGCATCTTTATACATCGCATCAAAAAATTGCTGCTTTTCGGCATCGCTCCATTCAATTTGTTGACCTTCTGGCGTGTAAATTTCCCAAGTCAGTTGCATGCCGTCCGCTGTCGAATCGATTTCAATCTCCCCGCGATTTTCAAAGCAATTTTTGGCCGCCTGATGGGCAAATGGATTGGTATTATTAGCAAAAGCCCACGGCTGAATCACATGCTTTTTCGTATCGGGGTGATGAATCACCAGTGGCGAACGCTGCAAGGTCAGTTTGGCTTTTTTATCTTGTCGAATCTCTAGACTAAACGGGCTCTTTTTCAGCAATAATCGGTCAAATAGCCCCACCTCGCGCGCCGAGACATAAGAAAAATGGTTCCATGCACCAAGATATTTTTCCTGTAGATGTTTCGGAAAATTCTCCCAAATCTGCTCTAAGTTATTAAATCCTGTTTCTGCCAAATACGTCGAAGGTTCCTGACAAAATAAGGCGATATAACGCGAGCGTTCTGAGCGCACACCACCTTCAACATGTGGGCCTTGTACCGAGTTTTCGACTGGACCCAATTGCACTGTGTTGCGATCGATATAACGACGGTAGTCGCCTGCGCCGAGCAATTTCTCGCTGTATTTTCGCATCCAAGATGCAACCCAGCTGGGCATGTTGGGGTTAAATGCATTCCATGGCGTAAACTGAAAATATTGTTCAATCAGTTGGTTAAATTGTTCGGGTTGCTCGATGTTAAAACCACGAAACAGTAAGATGCCATTTTCATGGATTTGTTGTAAAAGCTCTTGTCGATGCGCGCCAATATATTGTGCAAGATCTTGTGGGCTATTGTGTTCTGGAGCGGCATGAAAAATGCGGGTAAAACTATTCAGTTGTTGCTGTTGCAATTGCATAGGTCATTCTCTAATTTTTTAATTCAATTTTTATTGTTGTCGCCTAATCCCTAAGCGCTGACAGTTCGAGCTGCTGAACTCGCAGCCGTTATTCTGTCTAAATTCTCTGCCGATTATAAGTACAGTTTTACTGTTGCGATGTAAGTATTGTTGATAAATTGCGATTTTTCGACGAATAGAGTGCGATCTCTGAATGAATGACGACATGAAAAAAGCCCTCGACATCCTATTGCAAAATCAATAAGTATTTGGATACCCATTCTTTTTTAAGTTGGACACTTTAATAAACGTATTCATTAATTTTGCAGTGTTCCTCAATTGGTAATGTGAATACCATGCCACTCACCAACGAGCTAATACGATTACTTTCAGCCTTACGTTGCTTGGTATTCACCGACAGGGCATAAATGATCATTGTGTCCCGATACATTTTTTCAGGCTCAACTTTATAGTCAATTTCCGCAGCACAAACCATTTTTCTACTAACTTCGTGTGACGCTCTACGATAGACCTCACGATCATCACTAGCCAAAGTCAGCTTTCTTCGTAATTCTTGTGCATACTGCATATATACGCTAACAAATTCAGGGTTATTCCCATATTTGAGCTTTATGTATCCCTCAATATCATCACGCACACCATTACTATTTGCATCAATCCCACCAATGTTTTTTGTTTTATCTTCATTTTTTAGGAATTTTGATGTTCTCACTTCTTTTAGTGAATTCTGAATACTTGGATTAAGAAGCGAGGAACAGGCCATCAAAAGTATACTTAAGCAACTCAGTGCAATAACCGCTTTTTTCATAGGAATCATTTTACTTTTTTCGTTTAAATTTCGTTTTAGATGCAAAGAGTGTCTGAAAATAAGAGTGTCCAATTAAAAGAAGAATCTGTGTCCAGTACGATATACTATCAAGTGTCCAATTGGGCAAGAATATGCATCCTATCGAGGGCTTTTTAGATTCATTCTAAAGATATGACTCCTGTCATACCGATCAGCGTTCCTGCTGCATGTGCATTATTTATTTTTATTGCAAGACATCCTGTCTCTGTATGTTCTTACTATAGGCGCGTTGCTGTTGAGGCCATAGGCGTAAATACTGCAAGCGCTGTAGGTAAATGCCTACAGCAGAACGTCGCTAAATCCTGCTAGTGTAGTGATCTAAATAACAACAATGAGTTTCGCGCATGCCTGCAACACAAATCGATATACGGATGCAATACAGCATAGAACAAGAACAACAGTTGATAAATGCTGTCTTTGACGCCTTACAACAGAGTTTTCAACTGCCTCGATATGACCGCAATATACGTTTGCAAGTGCATGCGCTACATCGGTTTCAGGTGCTTGATCATTTGACGCAGCCTGAGCGCTTTACACATATCACCATCGATTGTTTTGCGGGACGAACCGTGGCAACCAAGCGTAAGTTATATCAAATGCTGGTGCAAAATTTGGTGGAATTTGGCATTCCGGCCGACCATATCATCATTACCTTACGTGAAAGCCCTCTAGAAAATTGGGGGATACGAGGTGGTCAAGCCGCCTGTGATGTCGATTTAGGTTTTCAGGTCGATGTTTAGTCTGTGCAAATACATGGAATGTTGCTTTCACATCGCCTAAACGAAAAAAGCCCCGACATCCTGTCGGGGCTTTTTCGGATTCATTCTAGCGGTATAACTCCTGTCCTACCGTTAAGCTTCCTGCTCATTGTCTTATCATTGTTGTTTTATGTTCAGTGACATCCTGTCGCTGTATGACCTTAATATAAAAGTAATCCAATAACGTGAATAGTGTCTATTATCCGCATCTAATGTAAGCCAAAACGTACAACACTTAAATTTTAATTCTGACCGTTCCTTCAAGGCATTGCATAGCAGCTAGGCTCTCGACTGCTAGATCTATGTTTCCAAATCGATCTAAACCGCTTTTAAAACAGCTGGAAGCTGGTTTTGAAGTGACTAAAAGCTTTATCAGCGGTGTTACATATTTTTGCGATTAATTGGTTGAATGGTGAACTAATTTATCAGACATTAAAAATTCATAATGAAAAATATACAGGGAATAAGATCGATGCTAAGAACACTTACACAACAACGGACGACGTCAAAACTTCAGCTCGCATTAGGCTGTGCCATTGCGCTTAGTGCTTCAGCAAATTGGGCAGCATCTCCACAAGAGATTAAGAAAATTGCGGAAAGTCAAAAACACAGTTATTTAGAGACCTTGAAAACCTTGGTCAATATTGAATCTGGCAGTAAAGATATTGAGGGTTTGAATCAAATTGCCAAGGTGGTCGCAGAGCAATTAAAAGCCACAGGGGCTGAGGTGAACGTGATTCAGCCCAAAGACATCATGAAACTCGATGGTGCGCCAGATCAGACAGGGCCGATTGTAAAAGCGGTACTAAAAGGCAAAGGTCAAACGAACATTATGTTGTTGGCGCATAACGATACGGTGTATCAAAAGGGCCAATTACAAGGTCAACCGTTTCGCATAGACGGTAATAAAGCCTATGGCTTGGGTATTTTGGATGACAAGCAAGGTGTTGCTGCAGTGATTCATGTTTTGGATATGCTGAAACAGCTGAAGTACCAAGATTACGGCACCATTACGGTATTAATTAATTCAGATGAAGAAATCAGTTCACCCGGCTCGCGCCAATTGATTATGGATACCGCTCAAAATCAGGACGTTGTCCTCTCCTTTGAAACCGGTGGTTTAGAGGGAAGCTTGATGTTAGCCACCAGTGGGATTGGTGCGGCTTATTTAGATATTAAAGGGCAGGGTTCGCATGCGGGGGTAAAACCTGAAGCAGGGGTCAATGCCTTGACAGAACTGGCTTTTCAGATTCAACAATTGGAAAATCTATCCAATCCGAAAACGGGTTTAAAGCTGAATTGGACTGTTGCGACGGCTGGAAAAACCCGAAATGTGATTCCTGACCATGCGACAGCGCAGGCAGATGCTCGTTCCTTAAAACCACAAGATTTTGCTGAGTTGGAAAAAACCTTGAAGCAAAAAGTCAAAACCAAAAAATTGGCGGAAAGTCAGGTCGAGGTCAAATTTGAAGTCCGTCGACCACCTTTAGAAGCCAGTCCACAAGCCAAAAAATTGGCCGCGACAGCCCAGCAGATTTACACAAACGAATTAAAGCTGCCGATGAAAGTTGAAACGACCGCTTGGGGTGGTGGTACTGATGCCGCTTTTGCTGGGGTTAGTTCGAAAGCCGCGATCATTGAAGGAATCGGTATGTCTGGCGATGGATTACATTCAGATAAAGCTGAATATATTTTGACAGATTCTATCGTGCCGCGTTTGTATTTGGTGACCCGCTTAATTGTGGAAAGTTCTAAAAAGTAATCGCATCCGATTGGATGAGATCCATTGAGCCATGGCCCTGAGTTTGGTTATGGCTCATGTTAGAGCTACACTTGTGCAGCATTTGAAATGAAAAAAGCCCCGACATCCTGTCGAGGCTTTTTCAGATTCATTCTAGCGGTATAACTCCTGTCCTACCGTAAGCTTCCTGCTTAGTCTTATCATTGTTGTTTTATGTTCAGTGACGTCCTGTCTCTGTATGTTTTAACTTTATCGTGGATGATGCATGGCGTATAGCTGCCATCTGCCGAAAATAATGTAAGCCTGAACCTACAAAAGGCGGCATTTATCACGCGAACGGCAATAATTAAGCACTCACATATTGCAGTAATTTTTTGAAAATCCCTTTAACCGCTTTGTTGTCAAATTCATTCGGTTCGAATTTATCTGTTTGATTACGCGTGAAAATGTCACGAATTTCAACTACAGCATTACTGTCAATTAAGCCCAATTGAGTTGCCACTTGGCGAATTTGATCAATCGAACGTGAACCATTGGTGCCTCCATAGCTAACGTATGCCGCAGGTTTTCCGCCCCATTCTTTACCGAGGTAATCCAATGCATTTTTGAGCGCAGGGCTGTAGCCGTGGTTATATTCAGGGCTAATGAAAATAAATGCGTCGCCTTGCGCGATTTTATCAAATGGAGCGTAAAACTCTGTCCTTCAGGTCAGAGATATAAGCGACACGACATGAAGTGTCGTTTGATTTAACTAAGGACTATTTTCCTTGAGTTTTGATTGTTAATATAAGTACATGAAAACCCTTAAATTACGTATAAAAGACAAACATTGCAAGGTGTTAGACCAACTAGCATCAG
>NZ_VPAM01000058.1:0-9827 GCF_013419215.1 Acinetobacter sp. YH12096
CAATGGCTTTTATGGCTTCAGCTTTAAATTCTGCGGTGTAAGTCTTCTGTTTCTTGCTCATGGTAAACTCCTAATGAGTATGTATAGTTTACCAAGTTAAACCCTCCTGTTTTTTAAGCACACATCACCTTGATGAGCTACTGCTTAATTAAATGCATTACACGCATATCAATTGATGGTCTGATTTTACTTGACCATTACAATGGCTAGTTTGCCAACAGACAGTACAACGACTAAATAAACTTAGCATCCACATAAATACAACCCATCTTGCTTGGTACTGATATAAGTAATATCCGTTGTATGCTTATATTTGCGTGCAACTTTATTCAGTAAACTTAGCTTTTTAAATATTCTTAGATTCTACAGACAGAACATTCATTCATACGATAATCAAGATCATGTATGTCATGGACATGATTGTGCGCCTAAATGAGTATGATGCTGCCAATGGATAGCTTTCAAATCATCATACATAAATAAATCTAACATTTTTCATGCATAGAAGCGTGAAGTGCTGACACCTAGATATTTGCAGGCAGAAGAGACTGCAGTGATTATTTTTAACTGATCGGTGATAGATTTAAGTAAGTATATCGTTGCTTTGAATACTTTCTTAGCTTTACGAGTATAGGGCTATGCTGGCAGCATGTCGAAAGACACAGCAAACTATTAGCGAAAGAGTCTCTCAAAGATGCTAAAACTTGAAAATCATAAATGCGGACATTAAAAAGCCCCCATGGTTAGGGGCTAGTCGTATCACTCGCGTGATACTCATATAAGGCTCATCTCATACTGTGTATATTAAAGCATAAAATTGAAAAAATGCTGAGTAAATTGACAGTTAAAACTTTGTTGTTTTAGGAAAAAGCGATCGCTATACTTTGCCATGAACATTTGTTCAATTCACTATAACCATAAAGAACTATATTGATGAAAGAATATAAAGTTGTTATCTATCAAGAAGGTATGCTGGGATCTTTGCTGCTTGGCTCTTCAAAAGTTGATCCTGTTAAATTCACTAATTTTTTAAATCAAAATGCACAGCAAGGTTGGGCGGTGATTACGATGGAAAAGGATATCCGTCGTATGCTGCTTTTTTGGAAGCGCGAAGCTTATGTAGTTGTTTTGGAGAGAGAAAAATGAAATACGGTGTCTTTAGTGCACTTATTATTTCAGTTTTATGGGGTTTATTAGCCATCGCTCAATTATGGTTTGAGTTGCTCAGTGTCGAAGTATTTACCAAACTAACCGTCACAGTAGCGATCTTAGAAGCCATCATTATTATTGCAACATTGGTCATACGTGAGTATTTGACAGATAAAAAATTGAAAAAAGATGGCTATATAGATTAGAACACATAAATAGGGCAATTGGGTGCTGAGCTCAATTGCCTTAAAATTTTAAAGTCATTTTATAGATTAGATCTATATTGACTCATTACTCAATCATCATGAGGTCAGCACTGCTGGCAGATTTTAATTGTCGTAGCGCAAAAATGGAGCGGGTATGGCGTATACCTTTCATAGAATATAAATTTTTACGTAAAAAACGCTCATAGTGTTCAGCATTTTTAACTGCAACTTTCACCAAATAATCATAATCGCCAGTGACTAAATGTGCTTCTACCACTTCTGGCATATTGGCTAAAGTTTCACTAAATTGATCTAAAATTTCATCGTCGTGACGTTCTAATGTAATTTCAATAAAGAATAATTCATTGATCCCAATCGATTTTGGGTTGATGTTGGCTGTATAGCCGTCGATAATTTTTAAATTTTCTAGACGCTTTAAGCGTGTCCAACACGGCGAAGAGGAGAGACCAACACGTTCAGAAAGCTGGGCTATGGTGAGTCGTCCATCTTCTCTTAATGCGGATAATATTAAACGATCAATTCTGTCGAGGTTGTGTCGTGCTTCACTCATGCCAAAATAGAATATAATTGAGAAAAAATAGTTATATCATTTTTTGCAATGGTCGGCTGATGAAAATAAGTACACTTGGACGTTCAGTGCAGATTTTAAAGATAGAAAATAGAATATGTAAGCTGTCAGGCAGTTTGAATGAATCTAAAAGTAGAAATTATTGTGCAGTCCATAAAAAGACCACTCAGCCGGATTACTGACTGAGTGGCAAAAACTTAAGCGTGTAACTGTTGTTCAATGATCGGCCATAGGTTTTGATGTGACGATTTAAACATCAACATATGTCCGATGGCTTTATGACCTGTTTCTTTCGGTTTTAACTCAATCATTTGAGTCAAAGCATTCGGGTATAAACGCAGCAAGTCTTTGACATTGGCTTCCGTAGCGATTTCATCATCAGAGCTCCATACCGCAGTGATCGGGCAGCTCACTTGTTGATGAAAATCATGCTGAACAGTTTTGCCTAAGGCATTGATGACATAACCGGGTTTGCTACAAAATTCAGCCCATTCACGAGCAACATCTTTTGGCAAATTTTCACCCATGCCAATCGCATTAGTCGGGCCATAGCCAATGGTATAGCGTGCAATCGGGAAGATCACATTAAACATCACTGGAGCTCTAAAAGCTTGGTGCGACCTTTAAGATCTTTGACATGACCTGTAGAGCCAGAAACAGCAACCACTTTGGCAACTTTGTCATAATTTGGCACGATACCTAATAATTGTCCGCCTGCACTATGACCGAGTAATATGACTTTAGGCGCCTGCGTTTTACTGATTAAAGCATCGATTGCTGCGGGGATATCAAGCTGCCCCCATTGCACAATACTTGCTGTCGATTCTTTTAGAGGGCTGTGTAGCGACTCACCAATACCACGAAAATCAAAAACTAAAACGTCATAGCCTTGTTGGCTCAACCATGTTGCATAACTATTATAAAATTGATTGGTAATGCCTGTGGCTGGACAAATCAACACAGGTAAAACCTGTTTGAGCTCTGTCTGGTGCGGATAATAGCGCGCACTCAGTGGATAGCCGTCTTGGCAATGAATCGTGAGTTTTTCAGATGATGACATGATTCAAACTTTATGGATGTATTCCGATGTCACTAATTTAAACAAGTTCCAAAAAGAAACTTGAAAAGAGTATGACTCTAAAGTCATGTCATAATAGGTTAGAAGTAAGTATTATTGGAGAAGAAATACAGATAAAAATAATGCGTATAATTGAACAATGGATTTGAATTAAAAATGGATATATTTCAACTTTCAAGTGCAGTAAAAATTGCGATAGTTTTTAGTGGGATTTATTTATGGGTAGGTATGCTCACGGGGGTGTGGAAATATGCACAAATAAGACATTCTGAACTAGCACGTGCGCATTATTATGTCGATATAGCACATCGGAGTAGTTTGTTATACGCCCCAGCAACGCTCATTTTGGCGGTATTGGCCTATTTTTCAGCACTTCCACATACACTCAATTTACTCTTTGTAATCATCAATTTGTTCTTTTTTAGCTTTTCGATTTTAAGTTATGTACTGCATGGCTATTTAGCCGATACCACCAATCAATTTAAAGTCCCGCACGTCTTAGGCAAATGGCATTTACCTAAATGGATGATGAGTATGGCAATGCTTGGATTGGTGATAGGCGAGTTAATTGCAACACTCGGATTGCTCTTCGGAGTCATCGTTAAATTTTGGTTTTAAACAAAGCAATATCAATTAGAAATGGTTTGCATGAGATTGGAAGCTAATCAAGAACTAAAAGCTTTTAAAGTGCAGACGATGGCTATGTAGAAGAATTTATAAAACAAAATTTGAAGTTAAATAGAATCGAAAATTCATGAGAAAAGGCTGATGATTTTCTGGTTATTTTAGGGATTATTTGTATTGTTTTTTTAAATGGATTGAATAATCGAGAAGGTAGGGGTGGCATCTTTTCTTTTTTCAAGATGGATGATGCCTCATCCATCTTCTAACTTAAAATTCTGTTGATTTTTGCTTTCGATATTTGTGGTCAATGACTGCCCATAAATAAAAGGCTACCGAGACAATAAGCGCATAAGCAAAGTATTCAGGTCTTAAATTTCCTTGTATTAAGCCTTGAATAAGTAGTGTCAGCATGAGAGCAATAGTGGTGCTTGTATAGGTCACCATGTTCTTATTTGCCTTCAGAGCGTTAATGAAGAATTGCTTTTTGAAATGTACTGATAACATCTCCACCCCTCCTTGTTGTTGTTTCGCCAAAACCCATGATTTTGGTCAGGTTTGAACTACTGTTGTACTTCGAAACTAGAAGTATTTCAATAGCAAATGTCATTATTTTGTCATAAAACTATGTTAGATCATCGTATAAGAATAATCATTTTATTCATATACTAAATATTATGAATCTAAAGGTGTTGACTGGTGAGTAAAATGGTCAATGCATAATATCTATGTATGAATAAGCAATATATATACCAACACGGATATATCGGCTTTATGACACGAAACCGCCTAGCTTACAGTCAGAATCGGGCTTAATCATGGAGTTTGTGTACGGTGTATTTTGCAGAAAGTATTTGTATTTTAACTATTATTATATTTTGTAGCCAAAGGGCAGGCTTTGCTTCTCATTGTGAAAATAAAACTTAATCTCAAAGTTCAATGACTTAGGATTATTGTGCTGTAGTAGGACAAATAAATGTCAGTTTGGGTAAAACTCGACAATTATTGGTCACAGGTAAAATCGTCATTCGGGTAAAACTCCGATTTTAGACAGGTCAAAAAAGGTTATTTTTTAACTTTGTCAATTACAGCAGCAATAATCAGCACAATCACAGAAGGGATCAGCCATGCTAAATTTTGTTGAGCAAGCGGTAGATTGGCAATAAAGCTTGGAAGCGCATCTTCGAAACCAGCTACTTTTAAACCATCAAAAATACCGAAAATAAACGCACATGCGGTAACAGGCGCAATAACTCTTGATGGTGAAATAAACCATTTAGAGCAGAAGCTAAGTAGGATAACTGCAATCGCAGGTGGATAAATCGCACTTAAAACAGGCACTGAAACAGCAATGAGTTTGGTTAAACCTAAGTTTGAAATAAGCAGTGAGAAGCCAACTAAAATGAACACAAAAACTTTATATGGAATTTTAGTCAATTCTGAGAAATATTCAGCACATGCGCAGGTTAAGCCTATCGCGGTCACCATACATGCAACAAAAATCATTGCAGATAGGAAATAAGCGCCCATATCACCAAAAGCATGTTGTACATATGTATGCAGGATCACTGCACCATTTGTTGCATTTGGAGCAATATCATGGCTGCCCATACCGAGTTTGAATAAGCTGATATAAACCAGTGTAAGTCCAATACCAGAAATAATACTGGCAATGACAGCATATTTGGTGACGAGCTTATTATCCGTTACGCCGCGTGAAGTAATGGCTTTTACGATCACGATACCAAAAACTAAAGCGCCTAAAGTATCCATGGTTAAATAACCATTGACCACACCTTCTGAAACTGGTGCAGCCACGTAATTACCAATAGCAGGTGGAATCACACCGGCAGGGATAAAGAACGCAGAGATACCCAGTACAATGAGACCTAAGATCTTGAGTGGTGAAAGGAAATAACCCACAGTATCCAAAATTTTGTTTGGATAAAGTGAAACAATCGTCACCAATGCAAAATAAATCACGCTATAAATTAGCAGACTGTTTGCGCCGTTACCAAAATAAGAAGAGAAACCAATTTCATAAGAAACGGTAGCTGTACGAGGTGTTGCAAATAAAGGTCCAACAGCTAAGTAACACGCGACAGTAAGGATAATGCTGGCTGCTTTACCCAAAGGTGAACTTAAAACTTGAATAGAACCTTCAACACGCGACAAAGCAATAATCGTGATGACAGGTAGACCAACTGCGGTGATTAAGAAACCAAATGCAGCTAACCAAACATGTTCACCCGCTTGCTGTGCGACAATTGGTGGGAAAATAATGTTGCCTGCACCAATAAACAGTGCGAAGGTCATAAAACCTAAGGCAACAATATCCCGTGTACGAAGACTTGTCATAAAGGGGAGATGAACTGTGAAAAAAGGCAATTTTAGTGCAATTAAGCTCGTTTTTGGAGCAAAATTTATAAATCGTATAGATAGTTTTTATAATACGAATCATGAATATATTGACAGATAAAATAATGTTTTATTTATATTTATGATAAATAAAAGAAATTTATTGTATATAAATTTTTTATAGAAATATGTTTAGCGATTAAGATTTATCAGATATAAATCAATTGTTCTAATTTTCAGCACTAAATCGGATGCTATAAGCCGAATAAATGCAGAAATATTGGCTGAATAAAACAAAAAAAATCTAAAAGGTCTATAATTCGGTGTATTCAAATTTGAGGATATTCAGATGAAAGCTTCCAAAATCACGATTAAAACCGAGCAAGATATTGAAAAATTACGCATTTCAGGTCGTTTAGCTGCTCAGGTTTTAGAGATGATCGGGGAGTATGTCAAGCCGGGCGTGACCACTGAATATCTAGACGATATCTGTAATGATTTTATCGTCAACACACTTAAAGTGATTCCTGCCAACGTTGGCTACTATGGCTATACCAAAACCACCTGTATTTCACCGAATGAAGTGGTTTGTCATGGTATTCCTTCGAAAGAAACTGTATTGAAAGATGGTGACATTATCAATATTGATGTTGCCATCATTAAAGATGGTTATTTTGGTGATACCAGTCGTATGTACTATGTGGGTGAGGTTTCGCCTGCGGCTAAAAAGTTAGTCGAAACTACCTATGAAGCGATGGTTGCAGGGATTCATGCTGTTAAACCGGGAGCAACATTGGGTGATGTAGGCTATGCCATTCAACAAGTTGCTCATCGTGAAGGCTACAGCATTGTACGTGAATATTGTGGTCACGGGATTGGTAAAGTTTATCATGAGCAACCAAGCGTTTTACACTATGGTCAACCGGGTCAAGGTGTCATTCTGAAAAAAGGCATGGTCTTTACCATTGAGCCGATGATCAACAGCGGTAAAGCGCGAACTAAAGAATTAAAAGACGGCTGGACAGTAATTACTGCAGACCGTTCTTTATCGGCACAGTGGGAACATATGGTTGTTGTGACCGATAGTGGTTTTGAGTTGCTATCTCCATGGCCAGAAGGTACAGGTGCATATCCTGCAATCTAAGCTAAATCGCGAATTTAATCCTGAATCTGCTGTATCTAAAGGATTGAAGTTAAATTAAATTGTACAAGTGTATATTTTTTGACTTTAGTCTAATAAGTTGTAGTGTGTATGAGCGTTATAGGTTTTAAGACTAAGAGGTTTTCTCTATAGCTTAATTTATAAGGTTTTGCTTATAACTCTGAAAATCAGTTAGAGCTATTAACGATTTAATAAAGATGTATTTTATTTATATAATATGATTACAGATTCTGCTGTAGTTTCTGATTTTACTTAGTTTTTAAGTTTTCGCTTACCCATCACATGGGTAAGCTTTTTTTTGCCTAAAATTTAGCGTGTTCATGTTGGCTGAGTTTTTCAACTAAGTAATCAATGAATACACGTACAGCAGGTAGTAAGCCACGACGAGATGGATAAACTGCATGGAAAATACCATGTGCAGCTTTCCATTCAGGTAGTACACGAACCAAAGCACCTGATTTCACGTGATCGGACACAATACTGTCGGGTAATAACACCACGCCACAATCTTGGCAGGCCAGTGCAGCTAACATAGACAGGTCAGAGCCCATCACGGTTGGGTTAACTTTGATTTTTTTCTGATGATGCTGTGTATCGGTCACAATAATATGTTGATCGAGATGCTCATCCGCCATACTTAATATTTGATGCTGAGATAAATCTTCAGGTTGTTTGAGTTCACCAAATTTATTCAGATACGCCTGACTGGCAAATAAGTGCTGCTCAATCGTTTCAAATTTACGAATGACTAAATTGGGGTCGTCGTCTAGATTTGAACGTACACGTAGCGCAAGATCGAAGCCTTCATTAATGATATCTACGCGCCGATTGGTCACCATCATTTGCACTTTGATTTCTGGATATTGCTTTAAAAATTCAGGCAATATTTTGGTCATTTCATTTTGCGCGATGGAAACAGGTAAGCTGACTTTAATTAAGCCGCGCGGCTGTGTGCTGAGATGATCAACCAAATCGTGTGCGGCTTGAGCGGCATTCATCATGACTTGTGCATGGCGATAGATATTCATACCAATATCTGTAACAGCAAAATGTCGTGAGCTACGTTGAATCAGGCGGACACCTAAACGTTCTTCTAAGTTATAGACCCGACGACTCAGTTTTGATTTTGGAATATCTGTTGCACGTTCTGCTGCACTAAAACCACCATGTTCGACCACTTGGGCAAAACAATAAAAATCATCTAGATCACTCAGCACTATTCTTATTCCATATTTGCAACGATTTTGCTAATTAACTTGAATTGTTTCATGAAGTCAATCACGTTTTGTAGTTTTTCATGTGAGAAGATTGAGCAAAATTGCCAAGACTAAAGTCGGGTTAACCTTGTAATCGTTTCACATTAGCATGACCAAACAATAAATGTGGTGTATACATCTTTTAAATAACCGAATTTGAAGGATGTGATTTGAGTGTCGTCCTGATATATTCAAATAAAAGACCATTATGAAAGAAATTCGACATTAAAGGACAATGTCATGGAATTAAGACATTTACGTTACTTTGTCGCCGTTGTAGAAGAACAGAGTTTTACGAAGGCTGCTGAAAAGCTATTTATTGCTCAACCTCCTTTAAGTCGTCAAATTCAAAATTTAGAAGAAGAGTTGGGTGCGCAGCTTTTTGAGCGTGGCAGCCGTCCTTTAAGAACCACCACCATCGGCCGTTTCTTTTATCAGCAAGCCGTGAAATTACTCTCCAATGCAGAAGAAATTAAGCTCATTACGCAGCGGGCCAGTGCCACTGAACGTACTATTAATATTGGCTATGGCGGTTCGTTACTCTGTGGTTTATTACCTCGAATTGTTTATTTGTTCCGTCAGCAATATCCACACTTAAATGTAAATTTAATTGAACTGAGTGCAGTCGATCAGATTCAGGCATTAAAAGAAGGTCGGGTTGATGCATGTTTTAGCCGAGTTCGTGTGTCGGATCAGGCGGTTAAACGTGTGCTATTACGAGAAGAGCCACTAATTGTTGCGGTGCATTCGAGTCATCCTTTATCTTCACAGCAGCAGATTGCATTAAATAATCTCAAAGATGAGCAGATTTTTATTTATCCTGCAACGGATGGTCAAAGTTATGCAACGCTGATCAAGTCTTTATTTTTAGAATATGGGATGGAGCCGAAACGCTTCAATACTCAAGCAGATTTGCAGCAATCACTAGGTATGGTCGCTGCGGGCGAAGGCATTTGTATTGTTCCTGAATCTGTCCAAATTATGCAGTTTAGGCATGTGAATTATGTGAAATTATCGGACAGTGCCGCCATTAGCCAAATTTATTTGATTGTGCGGAATGATGATGAAGGGGAATTGGCACGTCCTTTATTTGACTGCGTCTACCAAGTGTATGATTTGGAAGCAATTGAATACGATCGTCGGGTTTTCTAACACTTGTTTTAACATTAAAAACAATTTGATTTTGAAATTAATTTTTAAGTTACTTATTAAGTAACACCATCCTGTATATAAAAAACAGGCTCAATCTTGAAAAGTAATGAGCCTATTTTTTTATTCAGTCTTATTAAGCCTCTTTCATAAATCAAAAAACGAACAGTCTCTTGCTGATTATTTGTACCGAAGAATTTTAAATATTCATGCATAATCTGCGGATGAAATATATCGATTCAAAGAAGCTTTCTGAAAC
>NZ_VPAM01000059.1:0-8358 GCF_013419215.1 Acinetobacter sp. YH12096
AATGGGAGTGCATGAGCTGTGGTACAGCTCATGATCGAGATATAAACTCAGCTCTAAACATTCTTGCGCTTGGGCATAAGCGTCTAGCTGTAGGAATCATCCTCTTTTAAGGGGGTGAGGATGTCAATGAGATGAATTTTCAGTCTATAATATGGGGCTCTTATTAAAGCTTGGCTCTAGTCGAGATTTACTCTCTCTTACTTTAATCTCTGGAAACATTGCAATGAATGCGGCCGCTTCACAAGACACTCCTCTCGTTGGAATTATCATGGGTTCTCAATCGGATTGGGCAACGCTAGAAAACACTGCCAATATGCTCAAACAGCTTGGCGTCCCATTTGAAGCGGAAGTTGTATCTGCACACCGAACTCCAGATCGATTATTCGAATATGCTGAAACCGCACGTGATCGTGGTATTCAAGTGATTATTGCCGGTGCTGGCGGTGCAGCACATTTGCCTGGCATGTGCGCAGCGAAGACTGACCTACCTGTACTTGGCGTACCTGTGAAATCATCAATTTTAAACGGCGTGGATTCATTACTGTCTATCGTGCAAATGCCCGCAGGTATTGCCGTTGGTACTTTGGCGATTGGCCCAGCGGGTGCAACCAATGCAGCGATCATGGCGGCACAAATTTTAGGTTTAACACGTCCTGAAATCGCAAAGAATGTTGCAGATTTCCGCGCTGCGCAAACCGATAAAGTGGCGAGTAAAAATATTCCGGGTCAAGCTTAATTAAGGGGCATTTCTCATGGATAAAACCATTGGTATTTTTGGTGGTGGCCAGCTTGGTCGCATGATGGCGCAAGCGGCATTGCCTTTAAACATTCAATGCACCTTCTTTGAAGCGAGTACCGACTGTCCTTCTGCAGCCCTAGGTCCAGTGATTTCGACCCAAGCTGAAAATGGCTTGCAAGATTTCATTCAGAGCGCAGATGTTTTCAGCTTAGAGTTTGAAAATACTCCGTTAGCAGATGTTGATGTATTGACCAAAAACAAAGCATTGCACCCACCGCGCCAAGCTTTAGCGATTGCACAGCATCGTTTGTCTGAAAAAGCCTTGTTTGATGAGTTGGCTATTCCAGTTGCACCCTATAAGGCCGTGACGTCTTTAGAGAGTTTAGAAGCCGCTGTTGCTGAACTGGGTTTACCCATCGTACTGAAAACATCGCGTGGCGGTTATGACGGTAAAGGTCAATTTGTGCTACGTAGCGCTGATCAAATGGATCAAGCATGGGCTGAACTGGGCCCTGCTGGTGAATTGATTGCGGAAAGCTTTGTAACCTTCTCACGTGAAGTCTCAATCATTGCGGTGCGTGGTCAAGACGGTGATGTGAAAACATGGCCATTGGCGGAAAACCACCACCACAACGGCATTTTGTCGCATTCTATTGTGCCTGCGCCAAACAGCGCAGACTTACAACCAGTTGCGCAAGACTACATTACTCGCCTGCTCAATCATTTGAATTATGTCGGTGTTTTGACGCTAGAACTGTTTGTGACCGATAAAGGCTTATATGCCAATGAAATGGCGCCACGTGTGCATAACTCGGGGCATTGGTCGATTGAAGGTGCAGTGTGTTCACAGTTTGAAAACCACATTCGTGCTGTAGCAGGTTTGCCTTTGGGTTCGACTGAAGTTGTTCGTCCAACGGTCATGGTAAACATCATTGGCCAACATCCGAAATCTGAAGATGTATTGGCACTGAATGGCGCGCATTTGCATCTGTATAACAAAACAGAGCGTGAAGGCCGCAAAATCGGTCACATCACTTTAATGCCGAATGATACTGCTGAATTAACAGCTTTATGTCGTGCTTTGGCGAAAATTTTGCCGAATCCACTGGCACTTAGCGAAGATATGACCATTTAAACCTGAGTTTGAATGATAAAAAAGCGGTCATGCACATGGCCGCTTTTTTTATCGCTGTAGTTCGGGCATCATTGCGCCTCTTTGCAAAATCACACCGCTTATCGGTGAAACGACAAGAAACTATTGATCATAAAGTGTTCGTTCGTTTATAAATATTCTGCGCGAATCTTCGTATGGTTTTTTCCGTATCAATGGCCTGCGATGTGTGTGAATCAAAATCAAAAATAACCAAAGCGTTTTGAATTTAAATTGTGTTTTTGAATTCAAACTATGAATTTGAATTCAAAAAATCTTATACGAAAAAAATGAATTCAAAGTTTATGAATTCAAATTTGAAAAAATGAATTCATTTCGTTGTGTTTAAGTTTAAAAAATTTGAATTTAAAAGTTGATCAGACTTATTGGATCTATAAAGAGAGTCTTTTGAGAACTATAATATTTTGATTATCAACAATAAAAAATGAATTGTCACGCCATTTTGAATTTGTGGATAACTTTTTCTACATGCAGTTTATTTTTAAATTTAAAAGTTTTGAATTTAAATTTAAACCGCTGTTTGGTTTGTAATGAATTTAAAACAAGGTTGTGGGTAACTGCTTTTGAATTCAAATTTAAAAAATGAATTTAAATAAGTAGAAATTATGAATTTAAATTTACGTTTTGAACCTTTAACTTTTGCTTTGAGCTGCTATTGTTAAAGCAACAATTTAAATTCAAAAAAAGATCAAGGGTATGAAGCATTACTTAGGATTTGTTTTCGGGACTGCTTTTTTGGCAATAACTCAGGCAAATGCCGAGTTGATTATTAATGGTCAGTCTGTCAATGCGTCGAGCATGCCTGCAACAAGCAGCATTTCACCACAAAATAACTTTCAAGGCTGTTTAGCCAATTTGCGCTCACAAGCGATTAATGCTGGTGTGAATACATCCACTTATGATCGTTATACACAAAATTTAACACCTGATTATTCTGTGATTGAAAAGCTCAACTATCAGCCTGAGTTTTCCACACCGATCTGGGATTATTTATCTGGTTTAGTTGATGAAGAGCGGGTGCAACTGGGTCAGCAAAAATTAGCGCAGCACCGAGAAGTCTTAAACCGTGTGGCAGCAGCCTATGGTGTGCCTGCGGAAACTGTGGTCGCGGTTTGGGGTGTGGAGAGTAATTTTGGTGATATTGCGGGTAGCTATCCGTTATTACAGTCATTGGGCACTTTAAGTTGTGAAGGGCGCCGCCAAAGCTATTTCCGTGGCGAGTTTTTTGCAGCCATGCGGATTTTGCAGCGTGGTGATTTAAATGAATCACAATTGAAAGGTTCGTGGGCAGGTGCATTTGGTCATACCCAATTTATGCCGAGCACTTATGAAGAACTGGCCGTCGATTTTGATGGTGATGGCCGCCGTGATTTGGTATCGAGCACCACGGATGCTTTGGCATCTACAGCCAACTTCCTGAAAAAGCGTGGTTGGCAAACTGGTCAGCCGTGGGGCTTTGAAGTAAAAATTCCCGAAGGAATGTCGATCAGTGGTGAAAGTCGCCGTAATAAAAAGTCATTAGATAGCTGGATGAATCGTGGTTTGCAGCGTGCCGATGGCACGCCGTTAATTCAAGGTAACCTTTCTGGATCGAGCCAAGCTGGATTAATGGCACCGGCTGGGCCAAGTGGGCCTGTATTCTTGGTGTTTAAAAATTTCGATGCAATCTATAGCTACAATGCGGCAGAAAGTTATGCATTAGCGATTGCGCATTTATCCGATCGCTTGCAAGGCAAGGGCGGCTTTAGAACGACATGGCCAACCGATGATCCTGGCACTTCACGTGCGGAACGACGTGAGATTCAACAATTTTTACTTAACCGTGGCTATGACATTGGTAAAGTGGATGGATTAATTGGAGATAAAACCCGTCAAGCCATTCGACAAGAGCAAAATCGACTGGGTTTAAGTCCAACAGGTCGGGCGGGACAGCAGATTTTACGGGCATTTCGTAATGAAAATGCGAAAAATATGATGCGTTAATTCATCAATAATAAAAAGGTCTGCAATTGCAGACCTTTTTTATATGTTTTTGACTCTTAAACCGCAGTGATTGTACCTAAGATACGATAGCCAGCAGCACCCGTCACACTTGGTAAATTTGCACTAAGCTGATTGACAAAGCGCATCGCCAACCAAGCAAAGGCCGTCGCTTCCACCCATGTTGGGCTTAAGCCTAAATCTGCGGTACTTTGCACCGTCCATTCATGTTTACGTAAACGCCAGCGCAGTTGCTCTAATAGGTGCGAATTGTATGCACCACCACCGCATACATAGACTTCACCAGTATCCATATCAGAACGGTAAATGGCTTTTTTAATGGCACGTGTGGTGAGTTTCATTAAGGTTGCTTGAATGTTTTCTGGCGTATCTTCGAGTTCGTCATATTCGAGATCTCCACGCCAATCGAGAATCTGTTCATCTAACCATTCTAGATTGAAGTCTTCACGACCTGTGCTTTTTGGTGGTTCCTTAGAGAAAAACTCGTGCGCTTGTAAGCGGTCGAGCAGACTGCGAATAGGTTGACCATAAGCTGCCCAGTTGCCATTTTCATCATAGGGCTGACCAGTATAACGTTCGCACCAAGCATCCATTAAAATGTTGGCAGGGCCTGTATCAAAGCCATAGACATCTTCAGGTTTGCCTGCAGGTAACATGCTGACATTGGCGATGCCGCCCAAGTTTAAAATCACACGGTGAATAGTATCATGTTGGAAAAGCGCTTGATGAAACGCAGGAACTAAAGGTGCGCCTTGACCGCCTGCAGCCATATCACGGCGGCGGAAGTCTGAAATCACAGGGATTTTAGTGAGTTCGGTGATAATGTTTGGGTCGCCAATTTGTAGGGTAAAACCATGTTCAGGGCGATGACGGATGGTTTGTCCATGCGAACCAATCGCCTTGATTTGACTACGATCTAGCTGATTTTTCTCGATCAATTCATTGATGCCATGACCGATCATTTGAGCTAATGCAACGTCTGCCTTACCCATGCGATCAATTTCGTTATCATCAGGCAAAGTAAGTGCCATCAGTTCATCACGAAGGTCTGGGTCGAAGGGAAGTGTGAGCGTTGCATGAATCTCTAAAGGATCAAAAGAAGCAGCAACAATATCGACACCATCCATGCTTGTGCCGGTCATTACCCCAATGTAGATCGCTGTCATGATGATTCTTAAGCCTGCAATGTGCTGAAAAAGTGTTAGTATATCGCACAAATTGTATAACTGATCTATTTGGATTTTGTGATGTCAAATTTCCTGCCGGCTGAAGAACAACTTGCCCTCATCCAACGAGGCACACATGAGATTATTTCTGAAGAAGATCTTCTTAAGAAATTAAAGCAGAATCGCCCATTAAAAATTAAAGCGGGTTTTGACCCGACTGCACCTGATTTACATTTAGGTCATACGGTTCTGATTAATAAATTAAAAGTTTTCCAAGATTTAGGTCATGAAGTTTACTTCCTGATTGGTGACTATACAGCCATGATCGGTGACCCAACGGGTAAGAGCGCTACGCGTCCGCCGTTGTCTCGTGAAAAAGTTTTAGAAAATGCTAAAACTTATCAAGAACAAGTATTTAAGATTCTTGATCCAGCGAAAACTAAAGTTGTGTTTAACTCAGAGTGGTTTGGTCAAAAAACTGCTGCTGACTTGATTCAGTTAGCTTCACAGCAAACTGTGGCACGTATGTTGGAACGTGATGACTTCACTAAACGTTATAACAGCCATCAACCGATTGCGATTCACGAATTTTTATATCCATTGGTACAAGGTTATGACTCAGTTGCACTAGAAGCGGATGTAGAGTTAGGTGGTACAGACCAAACCTTTAACTTGCTGATGGGTCGTACATTACAAAGCCGTTATGACCAAGAATCTCAAGTGTGCATTACTGTGCCAATTCTTGAAGGTTTAGACGGCGTAAATAAAATGTCTAAATCTTTGGGTAACTATATTGCTGTATTTGATGCACCGGGTGCGATGTACCAAAAAGTGCTTTCAATGCCAGATGATTTGATCGAACGTTACTTTGACTTGTTGAGCTTTAAATCGATTGAAGAAATTCAACAGTTACTTAAAGAAGTGGCTGAAGGTCGTAATCCACAAGAAGTGAAGAAAATTCTTGCACTTGAATTGGTTGAGCGTTTCCATGGCGCAGAAGCTGCGGCAAATGCGCACAAAGGTGCAGGCAACTTGATTACTGAAGGTGAACTTCCAGAAGGTACACCAGAAGTGACTATTTCTCGTGGCGCATTTGGTGGTGAGATTTTCATTACTTCTATTTTGCGTGAAGCGGGTTTGACTAAAAATGCAGCTCAAGCAAAAGATGCAATTGGTCGTGGTGCAGTGAAAGTGGATTGGGAAGTGGTTGATGCAGGTTATGCTGTGTCAGAAAACAAAACTTTGATTATCCAAGCGAGCAAAAAAGCGATCGCAAAAGTAACTTTTACCGACTAATAAATTCTTGAATTTTTAGTTAAGTTATTGAATTAAAAGCAGGCTTCGGCCTGCTTTTTTTTACCAATTAATATATTAATAATATAAATAAGCAAATTCAAAAAAAACCTTATAAAAACAACACTTAAATTTTGCCAAATGTGTTGCATTTCTTGGATTTTATGTATAAGATTTATTCATCTAGAGAGATATATACCATCTAGAGGGTACATAACGATAACTCCACTTTTTATAAGTCTCTTCCCCAAGGGACTCTTTTTTTTAGTGAGTTAACAAATAACTATAATAACTACACGATGGATCGACTAAAGATTCAATTCTAAGGGAAAGATTTTGGGAGAGATCTTTCCCTTTTTTATTTGTAAAATTGAGTTATTCCTTTCAAAAATCACATTTATTTCTGTATTAAAGACTTTAATCGCTCCAGAAAAAAGCCCGATTCAATCGAGCTTTAAAATGTCTTTACTCAGATAGATGTTCATTGAGTTTTATTTTAGGGCTTAGGGCCAAATTGAATGAAGCTTAATTTAGGTAAGATCAGCTTAACTAATGTTCCCACTAAAAGTGCGGTAATAATGGTGCCTTCACGGACTCCGATGACTTGATGTAAGACCAGCCAACTGCTGATAACCGCAATACTGACCAAGAGGATGTCGCCATAGGTTTTACAGTTGCCAAAATCAAGGCGATAACGAACAGCAATGGCTTGATAGAGACCTTCTGCGGCCAAGAGGACTAGACTGGCTTTGACCACTAAGCTCACACCTAAAGCAGTAATCAGGCAACTTGCCAAGCAAGCTAGGAGTTGAAGTGGGTAACTTTCTATGCTCCAGCCTTGGGTCAGCCACATTAAACCGTCAATAAATGCACCAAATAAGATTCCCACAGGTAATTGCAACCACTGTATCCACTGAAAGCGTGATTTTAAGATCAGCATTTGCAACAGTATCATGACGATGTGCATTAATACCGTTAATGTGCCGACGGTGAGTGGAAAGATATAGCTAAAGCTGTAGGGCACCGAGGAAATAGGGGATGTCCCTAAATTTGAATGTATAGAGAGTACGACACCAAAAGCCAATAATCCTAATCCGCTTAATAGTAAGAATAAGCGTGGAAAAAACTGTGTTGGCATCCTGCACCTAAAAAATAAAAAGAGTGTACGTAAAACGCAGCCTGCGCTCTATGCGTCTAAAGCCCAAAAATAGTGGCTTTTTATGACTGTGATCGTTAATAGTGATTATTCAAATAAAATAGGCTGTATTTTTATCAGCAAAAATGACTAAGCATGTAATTAAAATGATTTTTGCAAAAACAGGCCTTATGGAACAATGGTCAAAAATCAAAAAAGAGCAACAACATGGCGTATTACAATACCGATAATCATGATGAACAGATTGATCGAATCTTGAGATATTTATTTGATCACCAAACCACACAGTATAAGCGAGCATTATTTTGTGAGGCGCAGCAACAATTACATGATTTGGATATCGCAGCACAGTACCAACTATTTGCATTGGTACGAGAACAACTCCCTCGACGTGCCAAGCTGCTATTTTCTGCCGAGGATTTCCGTGGAAAGCAACAAGTCATCTTGGAAGTCATGCAACATTTAGCATTTGAACGTTAAAAAATGCTTGGAAATATAAAAATGCACGCAAAAAAATGTCTATAAAGCTTGAATCGGTGTGATGACAGAAAAAAATGATGTGCTTTGAGGAAGAAAAGTAGACTAATGATCAATAAATAATCAAAGCTACTTTTATTAGATTTAAAAGCGCTGAAAAAGATTTGCTAGATATAAGAAATTTACTTAATTAAATATCGACTATTTGCTAAAAATTTATAAAAAATGCCTCTGTACACGACAAATTTCATAGGATCCTTGTCCTATCAGGCTTTTTCTTTCTTAAAATTGCTAGCACTTTCTTAAATTCTTCTTTTTTTCCAAAACCAATCAAACGTAGAATAGCCATTTGAAC
>NZ_VPAM01000060.1:0-7696 GCF_013419215.1 Acinetobacter sp. YH12096
GACTTGGAATTTCCCATCTGATTACTCCACGCTTACGAATATGAATTGCTACATTTTATCCGATTATCTTTTGCTTCGCAATGCGGCATGGGCGCACTCAGCGTTCCAGCCCCCTCTGCCGCCCTAAATGCTTGCTCCAATGCATCGAGCACCATATCTGTATTCATCCGTGTCGATACTTTCCATCCAACAATTGCTCGTGAGAACACATCAATAATAAATGCAGTATAAACCCAGCCTGAATTTGTTTGAATATACGTAAAGTCACTCACCCACAGTTGGTCAGGATGATCAGCAGTAAAATTACGTTTTACCAAGTCATCCGCTCGTTTTTGATCATCTCGGCTACGGGTGGTTTGTTTGTTCTTACCACGCCAAACACCTTTTATACCTAGCTTTTGCATTAATCGAGCAACAGTACAGCGCGCAATAATATAGCCTTCACGTTTCAGTTTTTGCCAGACTTTACGTACACCATACCGACCTGAACTTTCCTTCCAAATTCGTTTAATCTCCTCAGCATGATGCAAGTCATGTAAATCTCGCTTTGCTCGATGTTCTGGATTTTCACAGAGATCTAGAGTCCGGTAATAGGTTGAAGGTGCGATCGGTAAAATTCTACAAATCGCCTCGACTCCGTACAGCTCTTTATTATTATGGATAAAATCCACCATTATTTGTGTGGGCGGTCGAGCTCCGCCTGGGCGAAAAAAGCGGCTGCTTTACGTAGAATTTCATTGGCGCGTTGCAGTTCTTTATTTTCGCGTTCGAGTTGTTTGATACGTTCTTGGTCTGAAAGCTGCTGTACTTTAACTGGATTTTGTTTATCTAAATATTTTTGATACCAAACACGTAGTGTTTCAGGAGTACAACCCTTGCGCAGTATACTGCTCAGGGAGCAATAGCGGTGATCGCAGCCCAATTCGATGGATAATCTTTCTCGGATTCAATCAATAATTGAACCGCTCTTTCTCTGATTTCAGGGGTATATTTTACTTTTTTCATCGGGACATTCTCTCAGAAAGCTTGGTCTCCGACAAACCCGGTACGGTTCAAAAATCTTCCATTGATTTATTTATATCTGTTAAACCAGTCGCATTATGAAATGTAATATAAGTAGAAATTTCAGTATAAATGGTCATGATCTTTTCTAAATTTGAATATCTAAGCGTCTTCATTAATCAACCTTATTGATTATTAGTTTCTTCTTTTAAAGCTCTTTGTACTGTTGCTATCCCTACTTTAAACTTTTCTGCAACACCTCTAAATGTTGAATTTTCTTCAGCCATTGCTTTTCGTATTTCAACATAGTCAACCTTCCGCTTTCTTCCCTTATATAAGCCCTTCGCTTTGGCTTTTGCAATTCCTTCCTTTTGACGCTCACGGATCATGGAGCGTTCAAACTCTGCAAATGCAGCAAGCATCTGAAACATGAGTTTATTTATTGCCGATTGTGCTACATCATGACTGAAGGTCAAATTCTCTTTATGAAAAATAATGGTTATACCACGATCATTCAGACTATTCACAATTTCGTTCAGATCATTTGTATTACGTGCCAGACGATCAATACTATGAACATGCACCGTATCACCTTCACGCAGATAGTCGAGCATTGCATTTAACTGAGGACGTTCACGGCTACCACCGCTTGCCTTTTCAGTAAAGGTCTTATCCAGGCTGATTCCATCTAATTGACGTTCAGTATTTTGTTCAGTTGAACTGACTCGAATATATCCGACCTGATTAGGCATTCTGTACCGTTAGAGTTTAGATAATTAAATACATATTGTACCGAAATTAAATATTAAGTCTATAAATACGGTTTTTGAGTTGCTTTTTAAGACTTTATTTTGTTCCGTTAGGCTATACTCCAAATTTACATAATGTCGCATCTTCTGTGAAATCGTCTTTTCTACGCAAATAAACCTGATTTAAAGGCGAAACCTAACAATATTACAAGTAGCACTGTTAGCATTGCTTTAAGCCTAAAAATCGTATCATGAGCTATTTTAATTTTCTCCTTATACTCCACCTCTGACATTGAAAACTTATCCATTTCAGCCTGAATAGCATCCATATATTTTGAAATTTTTTCTAATTTTTCGCTCTGCTGTTCATTTTTAAGTGATAGCGCAGTATTGGATTGCTCCAGTTGTTTATTTAAATTGATCTGCTGAATAAGATTTTTCGCTTGATCGGCATTGATTTTTTGACTTTCCTCATTAAATTCATCCTGCTCTTTAGACTCTTGAATCAACTGCTTTGCTCTAGCAGTCAGTTTTATGTTTTTTTCTTTGAGGGCTTCATTCTCTTGTTCTAGAGATTCTTTAGCTTTTTCTATTGTAGAAAATTGCTTTTTAAAGTCGGTGAGCTGTCGCTGTAGCTCAATATTTTCCTCAAAGTGACTTGTCGCAACCTCATCAACTAAAAAATCACAATATTTAAAAAAATCGGCTTCAATCAGGGCAAAGGGCATGGCATGAGAAATTTTTAAATGCTCAACAATTTCATGCCAACTTTTACCCGTGCGGTACAGCTCGGTAATTTCATCCTGTCGGCTCTCAAGCCACCTACGTTTATTGAAATAAGGGGTTTTAGCCATCACTCAATATCCTTGTAAAAACTATCGCTATAAACATAGCCATCACTGCTTTTGGACGCTAAAAACCTCTTACCCTCCTCACTGCTTTTCCATGCCAAAAGTAGCTCTCTTGAGCTTTGATTGGCTTCGTCTTTAATAGCCCTAAAATATGTATGGATTTCCGTATTATTTTTAATTTTTGGAGTGGAAGCACGGACATAGCTTAGATTTAACTTTCGTCCACCTGCACCTAAAAAACTACGGTTCATTTTTGACTGAAAATAAGCCGTGAACATGCTATATAACTTACCGATCTGCACACGTACACCACGGTAGCCAATATAGCCCTCAAGGCTTAAAAGGTACTTTTCAAAATGTTCTTTTACATCCGTATTGGATTTATTTTTTTGAAAGCTATTTACCAAATTAACGCCACGTTGACGCACAGCCTCAAACGCTTCTTGCTTCAAACGCCATGTAAAGTTAGTCGCATGTTTGGTATTTTCACTTAAACCCATTTCTTGCAATTCTTTGATACTTTTGGCTCGTTTTGTGAGCTGTAAAAAAGTATATTCACCCACTGTTAAGGATATCTTTCCAAAGGTTTCAGCACCTTTGACCTGTTTAGAAATTTGATCATTTAAATAATCAAGATGATCATATTTATTCTGAATAATCACACCATCAGGCAAACGTAGAAGTAAGTCATTTACACGGCAAAGTAAAAGCAAAGTCGGGGGTCTAAGGGTATATAACTTATTTTCATTTTTCGATTTATCACGCAAGTAACGATAAAAATCAGCTTCGGTTAGATTTTCTTTCTGAAAACAACCGCCATTCGCAACGATGCAACAAAACGTACTTTGTCCGGACAGAAATTTTCGATACTGCTGTTGTGGTGTATTCAGCAAACCATAGCGGTCATTCCACTTTTCAAGCATGGATTCTGCATTACTAAAACTGCTCGGTTTAATCAAAATTCCCAAATCGTAACCTTTGCTGAAACATGCAAGGGTCGTATGAGTGAACTCTTTTATGCCAGTGGTGTAATAAATCATTTTTTCTTATTTAGTCCAAAAATTTAATTATCAATATACCTTCATTTGTAGATTCTTAAAGGTATTCCAAAGATTTTTTTAATAGTTATATCTAAAAGACTAGTTATAGGTAGTTATAACCGAATTATGCTATCGCATAATTAGCAGTTCCAAAAATTCGACTTGACATGGTATTTGATACGCATAAGATCAGATTTGTAGATATTGTTTTTTCGTTGGACTGCCAATCCATACATTCAATTTTCCTTAAAAATTGTTTGTTCATGGATTGCCAACCATGAACAAACAACATCACCCATTTTCGCAACGTGCCAAGTTGTGAAAATTTTTATCGGTGAAGCTGCGTGCGTGAGAAATCTAGCTGGCGCGGCTACGATAGGGGCTGAGAGGTGTGACTCCTCTTTTCTACCTGTTACAAAAGTTATGTTCCTGTTTTTACAGGATGCAAGTAGGGCGACACGGACACGGGAATTGACGGGTTATCAGCGTTTAAAACATGCGACTGGTAACTTAGTGAATTAACCCTGTTTTATTTGTTACGGTGAGCCATCTCAAGGATTGGGTGAATGGCGTTAATAACCGCTTGGCAGATGCTTCGCAAGGGCATAGTCAAGGCGCACAGGTGGGCTTTTGAGGGCATCGTAAGGTGTCAGGGGCGTGAGGTGAATAACTGGATCGTTCGGTACTGTACGGTGATTTGCTGAATTCGTAGAGATACGTTGCAAATTGCTGACAGATCAATGGATAGCTCAAGCCTGTAAGGTCGTCTCTGTCAACATACAACTACAAAATAGTTGATGGCAGTCGATATGCGTAGAGTAAGTGCTTTACCTTATTAATTTAACTAGGAAATATAAGCTAGAAAAGACTTGGAACTGCGGTCTAGCGAAGTATGGAATTGATTTTAGTTAAGTTAGAGATAAGCGTACTACTCGATTTCAATGTTTTTTATTGAAATCAAAGACAAGTGAAACTAACGTGGGCGCACTTCACACCGTATGAGTTGTAGATATTTAATTTCTGATTGATGAGTTCACAGAAAAGCAATTCTAGGCAAACAACGAGGTGGTGATCGGTGACGGTCTTTAGAAGTGTTAGAGAATAGACCAGTACAAAACCTTAGCTACATCGAGGTTGCAGACAGTTCGAGCGAATAAAAACGTAAGCGCTGTTAATTGGGAAAGTCTATGCCGATAAGTTGGTGATGTTTAAGGTGATTGAAAACAGATTTTTTTCGGTAATATTCGAGTGGTATCAACATGCTTTGGCTAGCATGATTTACCGAAAAAACTGTCTTAAAACGATTCTACAATCGTGAAAATTAGTTGTCTTGGCCGACAATGATATTTTCAAACTGTTGATGCAGTATAAATACGTACAAACTAGTGGTTTTAAGAACCCAGCCCCTTAGGGGCTGGGTTTGTCTTTATAAAAATAACTCTATTTCGCTCTCATTTGCGATTTAAGCCACTTCATAGCAAAAACCATCATTTCATCACATGACTTTGTAATCGGGCTAAAAAACGCCATTTTAAGCCTTGTATAAGCATCTATAGAGCGAGTGTCTACGAGCGAACCACCAAAATTCGCGCCTAGACTCTCTGAAAAACCGTTTTTTAAGCTGTGAAGCCTAAATAAGCGTAAATCATATGCAGAAATTTGAGCCTAGACCGAGCGTAGCGAGTAAAAAAGCTCTATGAGCGAAGCGAATTCCGAGTTGCTTTTGATCTTGCTTTTGCTTTTTCTTAAATTCACGAAAACATAAACCAAAAAATTGCCCCGGCGAATCGAGCGAAAGCGAGATTCAATAGAGTTTGAGCGTAGCGAAAACCAAGGGCAATTTTTCATTTATTAATTTTAAAAGCTTTATTAAAAGCTTTTAATAGCTTTTAAAAAGCTTTTAAAAAGCTTTACGACCAGTCTCAATGTGTTGCTATACCAGTGTTTCAGACACTAAAGTGGGGGCGAAATGTTAGGTTTTTGACTTTAAGTGGGGGCGAAATGTTAGGTTTTTGACTTTAAGTGGGGGCGAAATGTTAGGTTAGTGGGGGCGAAATGTTAGGTTAGTGGGGGCGAAATGTTAGGTTAGTGGGGGCGAAATGTTAGGTTAGTGGGGGCGAAATGTTAGGTTAGTGGGGGCGAAATGTTAGGTTGTAATCAAGATATGCTTGACTTAATAAGTGGGGGTGAATAGTATTAAAAATACCACCACATAATAGAAGAATAGTGATTTTAGATGGCTGTATCATTAAAGAAAATTAAAAATTTTGAGGAACATGACAAATCTCTTTTTCCTCTTGCAGCACCTGCCAAACGTTATCCAAAAGACTATGCTGTCTTTCAAAATATTTTCTGGCAATTGAAGCATGAGAAATCACCAAAAGACGATATTCTAAAATTGCTATTCTTTTTTAGCCCTAAAGTTCGGCTAGCATCAGATCCCAATGAAACAACAGAATTCACTGTAACAGCTAAAGAATATGCTGAATTGACGGGCTTAAAGCCAAGCAGTGCTTATGTAGCCTTAAACCGAGTAGTAGATGCTCTCTACGACCACAGTGTAGTTTTTTATCATCCTGGAAAAGATCGAGAAATTCGAACAAGACTCATTAGTACATGCTCATACAAGGATGGATGTTTTTATATTTCTTTCACGCATTTTGCCCTATACATTATGTATGTTTTTAATAAACAAAATTCGTATACAAAATTTAAAGTTAAGTCGGCTGTTGCCTTACATGGTCACGGTTTAAAACTTTACCCATTCTTGGTACAAAATGAATTTCGTTCTAATTTCGATGTATCCATTAAAGAATTAAAAAGTGCTTTAGGTCTAGCAGAAAATTCATACCCAGAATATAGAGATTTCAAAAGTACTATTCTTAAACCTCATATTGATGACATTAACTCTAAAACAGAACTGACTATTGAGTTTAAAGCAGTTAAGAAAGAAGGACGCAAAGCTAGTCATGTTAATTTTATAGTTAGAAAAAAGAAAACTATTGGAGCTAATCAACAAAGTGAAACTGGTAGTAACCAAGCGCAAAATAAAATAACTGCAAAAATGGTTTATTTAACGATAATTCAAAGTGAAGAATTGAGCTTGAGATTCAAAGAATCTGGTGAGACTACAGACGAATTAGTAGAAAGAATAAAAACTGATTTTAAGAACAACGAAGGTAATAGATGGATTGAAAAATTAGCAGAATTCAATGTCGACCTTACTATTGAACAAAAAAATTGAAGAGCTACTCCCCTATCTAAAGAAAGTAGGCTTTAATACAAAATAAATTTCATGTTTAGGTAGAATGTTCAGATGAACATCCTTGTACACGCACTGAGGGATTCCATTGAACACAACAAAATTTAGCGTTATGGACGCTAGTAAAGCCTTTAAAAAATCACGTACAACAATATACGAAGCTATAAAAAATGGTGAATTATCAAGGGATCATGATGGTCTTATAGATCTATCTGAACTTATCAGAGTCTACGGAAATCCTTCAGGTGTTCAGTCCAGTACACGCACTGAACACGTACAGAAGGATGTACATGTACACGTCCAGTCAGAAGTCGAAACTGTATTAAAAGATCAAATTTCATTACTTAAAAATCAATTGGACTTAGCCAATCACAGAGAAAAGGCTTTGATGCAACACATAGAAGATTTGACTCATAGAATTGAGTTTAAAGGTCAGCTTGAACAACCAAAAACAGGGGTAGAAGAGCACAAAGTTGTTCCTCCTGTTGATTCTGAGATGATAGAGAATCCTAAACTAGAACCAGACCAGAAAGATGACGGATTGACTACTCCGGAACAAAAGGAAAATAAGCGTATTCCAGTCCCTGAACATATTGAGCCAGAACCAGAAAAAAGGGGCTTCTGGAGCCGTTTTTTCAAGCCCTATGGATGATAGGACTATTTAAGGCACTGTTGCAAATAGAGATTTGAGTCGATGATGTTCCCTTTAAAAAGTACTTAGAGACCGAAAACCCTGTTGATTAGACACACTTCACCCTGAGGCTGACCATAATAAAATGACGATGCTTGTCC
>NZ_VPAM01000061.1:0-7123 GCF_013419215.1 Acinetobacter sp. YH12096
AACCTTCAAAATTCTTGCTGAGCGATATCGCAATCGAGGCAAAAGACTAGCATTAAGATTCAATCTAATTGCTGGAATTTATAACTTGGAGCTGAGTGAAAAATGACTTATGAAAGAAATCTAATATTTGACGTATTAACAAAAGCTAAAAATAATTTGTATCCAATTGACTTAAGAACACATTTAATTGAAAAGGTTGGACATGATTTAGCAGAAGATTTTATTGAATTAGTTCAATGGTTAAACTTGAATCTTAATTGGTTGGATCAAAAGCTATTAAATGCTGAATATCAAATGATAATGGATGGTGTTTTTAAGCCATCTTTAGTTGCACCTAAAGCAGATCAAGAAGCTATATATGAATTAATTCAAAATATTAGAACTAATGAATAAAATCATCTCAAATTTATAAGAAGACCTCTCCCTAACCCTCTCCTAAAAGGAGAGGGAACTTTTAGGCATAAAAAAGCCCCTACAACGTAGAGGCTTTTCTTATCTTAATCTAAAAAATTAAGAAACTTTATCACCAGCTTTAGCACCAGTTTCAGGTGAAATTACCCAAACACCTTCGCCATTACCCGCAGCTAAAACCATACCGTTAGAAATACCAAAACGCATCTTACGTGGTGCAAGGTTTGCCACCATCACCACAAGTTTGCCTTTTAAGTCTTCAGGTTGGTAAAACTCACGGATACCGCTAAACACGTTACGTGGCTCGGCTTCACCGACATTTAAAGTCAATTGAAGCAGCTTGTCAGAACCTTCAACGTGAGCAGCTTCTAATACCTCAGCCACACGTAGGTCAACTTTCATAAAGTCTTCAATGCCAATAATTTCAGCTTCACCGACTTTAGGTTCAGGCTTTTTCTCAGCAGCTTTCTTCTCTTTTTTCTTTTCCGCTTTTGGTGCTTCAGCAGGCGCAGCTAAAGAGTCTTTAGACGCATCGACCATTGCAGCAACCGCTTTCGGGTCTACACGCTGCATCAATGGTTGGAATTGAGCAATTTCATGATCCACCAAAATCGTTTTGCCTGAAGCAAAGTCGAAAGAGTCTAATTTTAAGAAGCTTTGAACTTCTGCTGCCAATGTAGGAAGTACTGGTGCAAGGTACACAGCCAATTGACGGAATAGGTTAATACCTACTGAACACACGTCATGTACTTGCTGTTCTTCGCCTTCAATTTTCGCAAGTGCCCACGGCTTTTTCTCGTCGATGTATTGGTTGGCTTTATCTGCAAGCGCCATGATTTCACGGATGGCTGCAGAGAACTCACGTGCTTCATATTGAGCAGCGATTGATGCACCTGCATCAATAAAGCTTTGTACCAATTCTGGCTCTGCACACGTTGCAGAAAGTTTGTTATCAAATTTGGTGTTGATGAATTTCGCACAACGGCTTGCGATATTCACGACTTTACCAACCAAGTCAGAGTTTACTTTCTGAACGAAATCATCAAGATTTAAGTCAGAATCTTCAACTTTGTCAGAAAGCTTCGACGCGAAGTAGTAACGTAAGTATTCAGGGTTTAAATGCTCTAAATAAGTTTCCGCTTTAATGAACGTACCGCGAGATTTAGACATCTTCTGACCGTTTACAGTCAAGAAACCATTGACGAATAAGCTTGTTGGGGTACGGTAGTTTGCACCTTCAAGCATTGCAGGCCAGAACAACGCGTGGAAGTAAACGATGTCTTTACCAATGAAGTGATAGACTTCATTTTGAGAATCCTTTTTCCAGTAATCGTCAAAGCTTAGGTCAGGACGTTTGGTCTTGATGTAGTTTTCAAAGCTCGACATATAGCCGATTGGCGCATCAACCCAAACGTAGAAGTATTTGTTTGGCGCATCTGGAATTTCAAAACCGAAGTAAGGCGCATCACGTGAGATGTCCCAATCAGACAGACCTGCTTCAAACCATTCATCGAGTTTGTTGGCAATCGACACAGGCAGACGACCTTCGTCACGTGTCCATTTTTGCAGGTATTCACCAAAGTTTGGCAGTTTAAAGAAGTAGTGATCTGAAGATTTCTCTACAGGTGTCGCACCGCTTAAAGTCGATTTTGGATTTAATAATTCAGTTGCGTTGTATGTTGTACCACACACTTCGCATGAGTCGCCGTATTGGTCTTCCGCTTTACATTTCGGGCATGTGCCTTTAATGAAACGGTCAGACAAGAACATTGCTTTTTCAGGGTCAAACAATTGCGTCACAGGGCGTACCGCAATGTTGTCCGCTTCACGGTTCTTAATGTAAATCTCAGAAGCGCGTGCTTGGTTTTCAGGGCTATTAGTTGAGTCGTAATGGTCAAAGTCAACTCTAAAGCCAGCAAAATCACGCTCATGTTCTTTTTGAACATTGGCAATTTGCTGTTCAGGCGAAATACCATTGGCTTCCGCACGTAGCATAATCGCTGTGCCGTGAGCATCATCCGCACATACATAAGTCACGTTATGACCCATTGCACGCATGGCACGAACCCAAATATCAGCTTGGATATAACCGAGTAAATGACCCATATGAATTGGGCCATTCGCGTATGGAAGGGCGTTAGTAACTAAAATATTACGCACGGATATGACTCTCTCATTCGTATTTATGCAATGGGCTGTAATTTTACATGAGATAGCCAGTACTTGCACAAGGGAATAGGTGAAATCTTTGCAAAAGTAAAAAAATCTATATTGCTGACACAATTACAGTGATAATAGGGCATAACTGTGATGCCTAAGAGTAACAAGCCCATGTATGAAGATGACTATGAAGACGATCAGCCAATCACTCGTATTCCTCAAAATGAACAGCGTCATAAATTGGGGCATCACATTATTAAAGATGCGCAGCAATATTTAGAACAGATTTCTGCAGATGAGCATGCCTTACTGATTCAAACCCTGCGTCATTTGGCACAAGATGAGCCTTATTTCGATATTTTGGCCGATGAACTAGATCAGCCTATAGAAATGAAAGTAGCGAATGATGCTTTAAATTTATTGTATTTTTGGCAACTGCTTCATCAACATGAAAATGATGCAGACTTTGATTTTCTGAATGTCATTAATAGCAAGTTTTTCCAAACTGAAATGTTGAAAGCCTTTGATGCTTTGAATATTGGTGAACATAAAGCACAGCGCCGTCAGGTACTTCTAGATGCGTTTAAACTGTATAAATTAGACATCCATACAGGCTGTATCCCTGTGTTATATGCACAGCTTGAAGGCATCTTGACGGACGTGTTGATTCAAACGGGTTTCTTAAATCAAAATGGCACTAAATTTGTCGATGTCTACAAAATTGTACCGGGGCTTAAAGGCAGTGAAATTAAAAGCCTGTGGCACAAATCTAAAATCGCTAATGAGTTGAATCCGTATTTTGCCGAATTGGCGGCCTATCAAATGGATAGCAGCTCTACCGTAGCGATGACCCGCCATAATATTTTGCATGGTACCGATGTCGCGCATTTTAATCAGGGACGGAGTTTCATCCTGTTTATTTGGCTGTTTTCCGCAGTGAGCTTTATGAGTACGGTCAGCAAATAAGTTTAATTTCAAGAGATCAATGCATAGGAGTGGCATTGGTCTCTTTGCATAACATCATCCTTTAAAATTAAAAGCTTAGAGTAAAATCGACCATACATATTTGTATCAAGCCATTGTGAAAATAGGCAATCACATGGCGTTTTCCTGTGGTTGATTTGTTTCTAAATGCGTCTATTTCAGGTATCTGCTTCAAATCGCGTTATAACTATTGTTGTTAGACAATAACTGAGAACAGGGTGAGCGAGATGACAACAGAAAGCACATTAAATGATTTAAAAAATAAAGCATCAGAACTCGGTGATGACATACAACTCAAGGCCAAAGAGGCGCAACTAGAAGGCGAAAAAGCACTCGATGGTGCAAAGCATAAAGTTGAAGAGCTCAAGCTTGAGGGTGAAAAAGCCTTAAATGAGGCCAAACATGAACATGCAGAACAGCATGCAGAAACCAAAGACCGTCTAGAGCAGTTAAAAGCAGAAGCGAGTCATAAATTTGATGAAGCCAAAGTCAAAGCAGCTGAACTTAAACATGAGGCTGTCGAAAAATTTGATGAACTGAAGGTGCAGGCGACAGAGAAATTTGACGAGTTAAAAAAGAAAGCCTCTGACACACTGCATAAGTTTAAAAAAGATGACCAAGCTTAATTGGGTCTAATGAAAAAAGCCGCTCTATCTTGAGCGGCTTTTTTAGGTTTTATTGCTTTAATCCATCTAAATTTTCAGTCTTAATATTTTTGACTTGATCATCGACTACGGTAATCACGTAGCGCATATTGGCAATTTCATAGGTGTAATCTACCGCCAATTTTGCAGGCTGATTTTTCTCTTGCAGCGGATAAGACACCATTTTCATCGGAGAAGCTTGCATACGCGAGCGCATGAGATCGAGGCTATCACCAATCGCCACAGTTTGTCGGTCAGGTGTTTGAATGGCTTCAGTCGCAATTTCTGCATAGGCTGCTGAAGTCAGGAGCATCAAGGCGCATAAAGTCGTTTTATACACAGACTTGTTATAGTTAGTCTTCTGATACATAGTTTTCCCCATTTTTAAAATTAAAAGCACAAAATGTGCCTTTAGATTGCACATCCATCGCTATGATTATTCTATTGAACCGATTGAAATATAGACTGAAATTACGCTGAAAATGTATGATTGAAATGTAATCAATTTAAAATTTAATGGCTTTGGTTTAGCCGCATAGATCAACTACAAGAGCATTATTAAGTGGCGCACGTTTAAAACTTGTTTGAAAGCTGACTAAATTACTCACTGATGTTACGCAGTAACATCAGACGCACCGTTTGCTTCAAATAAAAGAATGATACGCGGTAAGGTCATCCGCAAGTGTTTGAGACAGGACTCCTTCTAATCAAAAATGGTTTTGCGATACTTTGAATAATTTGACGCTAGTGAACGAGTTTTGCGGATGACAATGGTTTTGGGTACTTTTGCCAAAACAAAAGTACCTCCAGCCGAAGGCTAATCTCTTTATTCAAACCCTAGATATAAGACTCCGTTGAATAGACTTAAAAATCATTTTTAAAATGCGAAATTACTTTTAGGTGCGTAACATCAGTTACTCAACTTTATAAGCTTATAGGGATAAGTCATTCATCTCCCTCTTACTCTGTGGCAGATGAACAGGTAAACTATCGCTATTATCTTTTGATGTTCCTGTTTGGAGACAACATAATGTCGTGGCTTTCTTCTCTAAAATCTGTGTTTTCACCCTCCCAAGAGGTGAAAGAGGAGGAAATCCAACAGGTTTTACAAAACTATGTACTTCCCAATTCGAATAATGCCTTAAAAGACCGTATTACTCAGGTGAATGTGCAAGGTCAGATCTTACAGATCACGATTAATACCTTTCCTTCAGAAGCCGATGACTTACAAAAAATCCATGATGATTTGGCCGATGCATTGGAAAAATGTGGCATCACAGAATTAAATATGCACGTGATTCAGCAAAAGACTGGACATACATCGGGTGGTTGCGGTCATCACCATGCAGAAGGTGAAAGCTGTTCAACACAGCCTAAAGCTAATGAACAAACTGAGCAAAAGTCTACTACGAGTAATCTGCCACCTGTTGTGGATGCATCTGCTACTCAAGCCAAGGCTGAAGAAGATCCAAACAATCCACCAATTCAAAAAGCGGCACCTCTGCAACGTGATGTGCCGAAACATCAACGCATTAAAAATGTCATTTTGGTGTCATCTGGTAAAGGCGGTGTGGGTAAATCGACCACCACTGTGAACTTGGCGCTCGCATTACAACAGCTGGGTTTAAAGGTTGGGGTATTAGATGCAGACATCTATGGTCCAAGTATTCCAACGATGCTCGGCAATGCAGGCCGTACGCCTATGATTGAAGCTGAACAATTTGTACCAATTGAAGCTTATGGTTTGGCAGTCTTATCGATTGGCCATTTAACAGGTGATAACAATACCCCTGTGGCTTGGCGTGGGCCGAAAGCGACGGGGGCGTTAATGCAGCTCTTTAACCAAACTTTATGGCCTGATCTGGATGTATTGGTCATTGATATGCCACCAGGCACAGGTGATATCCAGTTGACGCTTGCACAGCGTATACCGGTGACAGGTGCTGTGATTGTGACGACACCACAAAATGTTGCATTAATGGATGCGACCAAAGGCATTGAGTTGTTTAATCGTGTACATATTCCCGTGATGGGCGTGGTTGAAAATATGTCGACTCACATCTGTTCGAACTGTGGGCATGAAGAGCAAATCTTTGGTACAGGTGGTGGCGACCAACTTTCAGCCCAATACGACATTCCGCTCTTAGGTCGTTTACCGCTGAACGTACAAATTCGTGAAAATGCCGATGCAGGGAAACCATCTGTGATAGCAGGTGATGATGCTGCTGAAAGCTACATGGCGATTGCACAAAAAGTTGCAGATGCATTACCTCAGGCTGAAAAAGATAAAAACCGTATTTTCTAAGGGTGAACTGAAATTTAAGTTGATCGTATTAAAATCTGGCCTCGTGCCAGATTTTTTATAACGTGGTATTGGGAGTGTTTGAAAATTATGAGTACTGAACTTTAGACATTCAACGATGTCTATGAATTACACATCTAAAAAACGATTTGCACAATTTCTTATTTTCCTGCGATTATAAGCCGTCTGCTAAGGATAAAATTCTTGAGGCATATCAAAGGATGTCGCGTTTGTACTTAGTTTTTACAAAATAGCTTTCACGATATTTCTATTATTTTGGCTAGGATCAATTCTCTGAACGGCAGTAACTGTACAAACGCATTGTGTCTTAGATTTTTTGCCAAATCTCCTCTGTTACAAGGGGCTTAGCATTGAAAAAATATAGGGGAACAAATTATTTTAAATATTATTTGAAGTCATTAAAACCCACCCATCAAATGAGGGTACGCCTTAGTCTAAGAAATTAAAAAGCCCGGTAATTACCGGGCTTTTTAATGTAAGCGTCCGCTGAACCCCATGCCTATTTTTTAATTTGAGTTGGATTTCCAGCGATGTGGCAGTAATTCTTCAATCTGAGTCACTTTATGTGTCGGCAACCTTTTCAGCACATCACTTAAATAGG
>NZ_VPAM01000062.1:0-7015 GCF_013419215.1 Acinetobacter sp. YH12096
AGGATCAGAAAGCTTGTTTGAATCGATGTATTTCATCCGCAGATTATGCACGAATGCTAAGAAATCCGGAGTGCAAATATTAACCAAAAAGAAGATCGTTTTTTGATTTATGAAAGAGATCTAATATCAACAATTTCTAATTTTGGAGTGCATAATTCTAAGTAAGGTTGGCATGAATTATGATTCATTCTCAATTGTTCTGACTGTAGCTGAGCAAGATACCCTTGCTGTTTAACGCTCTCCTTCATCTCATCAATTTGCAATTGAAGCGCTCTTTCTTGCTGTTCCAAAGCTTTGGTATTTTGATCCAACTGTTTACCTTGTTGTATATACCCCATAATCAGCCAAAAGAATGCAATTGGCGCAAAAATGCCTGCAAGAGCATCTCCTAATTCATTTAAAGATGATGAAGATTCTAAACCTCCAAAAAACCAAACAATAATAATTACAGTCAACCAAATGCCTGTAATAGCAATACCCCAATTTAAACTTTTTTGATTCATCTTTTACTAATAAAAAACCCATACCTAAGTATGGGTTTTACATGAAAATTAAATACTTATCAAATTAAGCTTTTAACCACTTCTCAGCTTTAGCCTGATCTTCAACTTTAAGTTCAACTTCCGTCAATTCTGAACCTGCCGCTTCTACTTCAAAGCTCATCAACTCATCACGGCGGAATGCCAGTACGGTATAAGTTCCATCTTGCTTGGCATATTTTTCTGCCAATTTAACTGTCGCTTTTAGACCATCAATTGCAATAATCACATCATTTGCAGACAAGCCAGTTTTTGCCGCCGCACCGTCACGGCGAGCAGACTGAACCAACACACCTTCAGGCTTATCAGCCAGTTTTAAACCAAATGGCAATGATTTGTCATTTTTGAGTGTATAGCTTAAGCCAAACTCAGGGAACAACTGATCTAACGGCAATTCATCTGTAGTATTAATCAAGTGATTGATTTGTTCTAACCAATCATCACCTGTTAATTCATTACATAAATTGAAAATAGTCCGTTCATTGACTTGAATGCCATTTTGCGCATTTTCATATAGCTTACGCATTAAGGCATCAAGGCTAGAACCGCGCAGGCGTAAGCCTAGATCTAAACACAATGCAACGAGGCAACCTTTGTTGTAGTAACTTGTACCTGCGTTATTTGAGTTTTCATCCTGACGGTAGAATTTCACCCATGCATCAAAGCTTGATTCAGCCACAGTTTGAATCTCACGACCCGGATTTTGCAAATAGCGATCTATTTGTGCTTTTAAAAGCTTGATATAAGAATCCTGATTGATCACACCGCTACGCAGCAAGATCAAATCATCATAATACGATGTAAAACCTTCAAAAATCCAAAGCAAAGAGGTATAGCCTTCTTTGTTGAGGTCATAATTCACAAAGTTTTCTGGACGGATAAATTTTACCAACCATGAGTGGAAATATTCATGGCTGCATAACCCTAAGAAACGTTGATAATCTGCCGATGGTTCTACAGGTTCATTGGCTTTTGGCAAATCATCACGTGGGCTAATTAAACTCGTACTGTTTGGATGCTCTAAACCACCATAGCTATTGGCCGTTGCCATGGTCATAAAGGTATAGTCTTTAAATGGCGCCGAACCAAACATTGAAATTTCAGTCGAACAAATTTTTTCGATGTCTTGCTGCATACGCTGCGCGTTCATGGCATGTTTGCCCGACACCACAAACTCGTGTGGAATGCCGTTGGCTTCAAAACTAAAATGGGTTTGTTCCGCCAGTTCAAACGGTGCATCAATTAACTGGGCATAGTTATCTGCATATAAGGTATAACGACCTTTCACTAAACTTTTTGACTTCAATCCAGTCGCAAGTTGGAAATGCTTTAACTCGGGTGGCAAGAAAACTTCAACCTCAATGGCTGTATCTTCTTGGTCAACTAAACCTAAACATGCGCAAGCTGGATTGACATATAAACGGCTTTGATCGACATAAGCCCCACGGACCGATAAATCGAAGGCATATACATCATATTCAACCGTGATCAACTCATGATCTGTATTGAATAAGCGCCATTTATTTTTTTCAAATTTCTCAATTTGTAACAAACGCCCATCTTCATCATATGCTCGAACAGCTTCAATATGCTTCGAAAATTCACGGATTAAGTAACTTCCGGGAATCCAAGTAGGCAGCGAAAGTACCTGTGTAGGATTTGCCAAGAAACGTGCAGTGACATGGACTAGATGTTGACGATAATCGTCAAATTCGATTTGATAATGCAACATAATGGGCGATATAAAATAAATAAAAGATAACTTATCAATTAGATTAACATTTTTTACAACTGAATGCGGAACTGTCGCAATTGTCTACAATAATGACTAGTCAGCAGAAAAAAAAAGGCATAGCATGCCTAAAAATTTTTTCGTTTTACCACCAACGGAATGGTTGGTTAAGGAACCTCATTGAAACACATGATTTACCTCATCGCGCTGCTTAGTTTTCTATGCTCCACGATAGCAAATGCTGCCCTTTTAAATATTGTCCCTGAAACCGTTGAAGCTGAAGCTTGGACCATTTTAGACCCTCAGTCGGGTCAGGTGATTGCAGAACATAATAGCCATGTTCAGCGTGCCCCTGCTTCACTTACCAAAATGATGGTGGCTTATATTGCTTTAAAGGAAATTAAAGCAGGTCATTTAAAGAAAAATGAAATCTTAACCGCAACCCCAGTCGTACAAGTGGTTCAATGGGATGAATCACAAATGTATCTCAAAGCTGGTGAACAAATTTCAGTTGATCAGCTTTTAGCAGGTCTTGTGGTCATGTCAGCCAATGATGCCGCAGTGACTTTAGCTGAACGCATTTCTGGTGATATTCCAAAATTTATTGAACGCATGAACAAAGAAGCTAAAGCTTTGGGCATGAATGACACCAATTTTCAAAATCCAGCCGGTATTACCATGCCAGAACATTATTCATCGGCGGCTGACCTTGCACGTTTAGGGCAAGCACTGGTGACTGACACACCTGACTATTTGTATTATTCAAAACAACAAAGTTTTAGTTATAACCAACGCTTCCACCGTGCAACCAATATCTTATTAAAACAAGATCCCACCGTTGATGGCTTAAAAACAGGTTTTACTAAAGCTGCAGGTTATAACTTAGCTTTAACAGCCAACCGTTTGATCGCGAATCCTGACGCGCCAGAACGTCGTTTGATTGTTGTAGTATTAGGGGCAAAAAGTGGATTAAAACGTGCAGAAGTAGCACACAACCTCATGAACTTGGCTTATACCTATACACGTAATGAAGTTGCAATCAAAGATAAGCAATTAATTGCAGAATTACCTGTGGTTAAATCAACCTTGAAAATGTTTAAGGTGGAAACTCAACAACCTAAACTGATTACAACTTCACTTTATGATCAAGCTTATGCCATCGATTTAAAAGCTTTTGATCCTACACAGCAACGTATTCTTTTAAATACTGGCAATGGCCAAATTCAAGCCATTGAACCACTTCATGAAACACAGACTAAACTGAGTGTTGAAGTAAATGAAAAAGAACTCACTGCGCCTTTGGCTGAAGTAATGAAATTAGCCACCGTTACTGTTTATCAAAATAATCAGCTGATCAATACCTTTGATATCGAAGATGACGTGCAAATTGAAGAAGCCAATATTTTTGAGCGTTTCATGATGTGGATCAAAGGCCTTTTTAGCATCTTTAATACGGATGCAGCAGAAGTTAAAACCTACCCTTTAGGTCAATGATGTGATTATGTAACTTGTAAGACAATTCGTTATTTGTGCAATAAAGAAGATGACATACTCGTGCCATCTTCTTTTTTTCAACAATAATAAAATAGGTAATTCAATGAATAACGCTGATGACTCCAAGTTACACCATATTGTCATTGTCGGTGGTGGTGCTGGTGGTTTAGAACTGGTTACGCAACTCAGTGACTTACTCGGGAAAAAAAAGAAAGCGCGCATTACCCTCGTAGATATGAAACTCACGCATGTCTGGAAACCCCTTTTACATGAAATTGCCGCAGGCACGATGTCAGTCAGCGAAGAAGAAATCAACTACTATGCGCATGCTGCGAAGCATCATTATGAGTTTGTCTTGGCTAAGTTTGAAAATGTTCATCCTACTGAAAAAACCATTCAGCTCAGCAAAGTCCAACAAGGAAAATATGAATCTACTCAAGAACAACTGCAACTGAGTTATGACACCCTTGTTCTTGCTTTAGGCTCAGTTTCTAACGATTTCAACACGCCGGGCGTGTATGAACATTGCCACTATTTGGACAGCCTACAACAAGCTGAAATCTTCCAACAAGATCTCTTACAGTTATATTTGGATGCGCAAAATAGCAATACAGCACGTGAGTTGAAAATTGCCATTATTGGCGCAGGTGCAACTGGCGTTGAACTCTCCGCAGAATTGGTCGAAGCCAAACATAATTTTTATAAATATGGTTTAAATAAAATTCATCCGCAAAGCGTACAGATCAATTTAATTGAAGGTGCTGATCGGATTCTGCCTGCACTCCCTGAAAAAATGGCCGAGCATGCACAGCAGCAATTAAAACGCATGAAAATTGAAGTCTTAACCTCTAAACGTGTGGAAAAAGTCGATGCTGAACATGTTTATTTTAATGATGGCAGTAAAATTAAAGCTGAACTGAAAGTATGGGCTGCAGGTATTAAAACACCAGAAGTAATTTCGAAGCTTGAAGGCTTTGAAAAAGACCGTATGGGGCGTTTGAGTGTATATGCAACACTACAAACCAAAGCACACCCTGACATTTTCGCGTTTGGTGATTGTGCACATTGTCAACCGCGCGCAGATGAGCCTGTCCTCGGCCCACGCGCTCAAGTGGCCAGCCAACAAGCGTCATTTCTTGTGGATTGCTTAAAAGCACGTATCCGTGGTCAACAACTCCCTATGTTCGTTTTTTCAGACAAAGGCTCTCTAGTCTCATTAAGTAAGCATAAAGCGGTTGGTGAACTTTTAGGTCAGGTCAATGTTCAAGGCTTTGTTGCCAAATCAATGTATGTTTCATTGTATCGAATGCATCAAGCCACAATTTACGGCTACGCACATGCAGGACTATTAACGGCTAAAGATTTTGTTACACGAAAAATCGCGCCTAAAATTAAATTGCATTGAAATTTACAGATCTGCCCCGATTAATGAAAAAAGCATCATAAACATTTAAAAATTGCATTTTTTTGATAAATTTAGTCTACAAAAATGCAATTTCACTTTATGATGTAACCCTTAAAAAATTGAATGGATCAATAACATGACTGCTATTGCAAATAACTCTGTGGTTTCTTTCCACTACACATTGACTAATGCAGAGGGTGAAACTCTCGACCAATCTCAAGGTGAGCCACTAGCATATTTGCACGGCGCTGGTAACATCATTCCAGGTCTTGAAAAAGCACTTTTAGGCAAAACTGTTGGTGAAAAATTCACTGTAACTGTTCCTGCTGCTGAAGGTTATGGCGAATACAACCCTGACCTAGTTCAAGAAGTTCCTGCTCAAATGTTCCAAGGCGTGGACAACATCCAACCTGGTATGCAATTCCAAGCTCAAACTGATGACGGCGTTCAAATCGTGACAGTTAAAGCGGTTGAAGGCGACAACGTTCTTGTTGATGCAAACTTCCCACTTGCTGGTCAAGATTTAACTTTCGAAGTTGAAATCGTTGAAATCCGTGAAGCTTCTGCTGAAGAACTTGAACACGGTCACGTACACGGTGCAGGCGGTCACCACCACTAAGATCCTCTGATCTCAAGTGCAAAAAGGCAAAGTTTTTACTTTGCCTTTTTTTATTTGCTATATTTCATGTAAAGCAAATAATTTATTGAATAAGAATGAAAACTCATACCCTTCTATTAAGTCTATGTCTCATAAATATGTCTTTTCCAGCATACGGATCTAGCGATACTTGTCGCAGTTTCGAATTAAAAAGCGCAAAGCAACTCAATCGCGTCTATCAAAAAGATGAATTCTATATTTTTTATTCGGATAAACAGAAAAGTAGAGACCGCATCCAAAATCTGAACGATACAAACAATAATGCAATTCCTGACTATATCGAAGATATTGCCATCCAAGCAGTCGCATCAAGAGATATCTTTAAACTAGCAGGATTTAGACATCCTCTAAAAAGCCCAAGATATAAGAATGTAAAGGCTATTGCCATATATGTACACGAACTAAAAGGAAATGGGCTCGCCTATGAAAACTCATCTCGAGCGCCAAGTGCCACGAATCTTAAAAATAATCTTTGCTTTATCAGCATTTCTATTTCAAATCAATTAAAAGACTTTCCTGGAAATTATTGGACTACGATCACTCACGAATTATTTCATTTATACCAATATAGCTATGCACAATTTAAAAACGCATGGTACTTGGAAAGTATGGCTAATTGGGCTGAACGTGCACTTAGACGTGATATTACACCGCAAACAACTCAATTACGTGCATTACCCCAAAATGCATTACAAGTTAATGAGCAATTCTTTAATAAAAACTATAATCACATGTGGCGGCGTTTGTTTTTCAAACAACAAAAAGATGCATTCTTAGTCCCCGATGAGCTTCTAAAGAGAACTTATATTGATGGTTCACTGGTATTTAAAGATAATGTTTGGTATGGAACTAAATTTGCAAAACATTTTTTAACCGACCTAGAAAATTCATCCATTAAAATAAGTAACGAAAAAAAATGGAACCCTTATCAATGGAAAGAATCGGATCAAAAGCTAAAGCAATGGAATTGTACAATCTTTAAAACTTATCAAAACAACCTTAAAGAATTTGATAAAAAAGATAATGAAATTAAATCTCTAAATGAAATATCATCAAAATCTATTAGGGTCTGTTGACATTTGTTGATTAAAAAAATAGCGAGATAGTAAAATTAAATCGCCAAACCCAATTTTACACTCGCTATGCCTCGAACAATGCTAAATGATCAACACTGGTCCAAGTTACTT
>NZ_VPAM01000063.1:0-6812 GCF_013419215.1 Acinetobacter sp. YH12096
AGCAGGGAAAGGAATTGCCGGGCTATGTGCAACGGGAATTTGAAGAATTTCTCCAATGCGGGCGGCTGGAGCATGGCTTTCTACGGGTTCGCTGCGAGTCTTGCCACGCCGAGCACCTGGTCGCTTTCAGCTGTAAGCGTCGCGGTTTCTGCCCGAGCTGTGGGGCGCGGCGGATGGCCGAAAGTGCCGCCTTGCTGGTTGATGAAGTACTGCCTGAACGGCACTGTTGCAAATAGTCGGTGGTGATAAACTTATCATCCCCTTTTGCTGATGGAGCTGCACATGAACCCATTCAAAGGCCGGCATTTTCAGCGTGACATCATTCTGTGGGCCGTACGCTGGTACTGCAAATACGGCATCAGTTACCGTGAGCTGCAGGAGATGCTGGCTGAACGCGGAGTGAATGTCGATCACTCCACGATTTACCGCTGGGTTCAGCGTTATGCGCCTGAAATGGAAAAACGGCTGCGCTGGTACTGGCGTAACCCTTCCGATCTTTGCCCGTGGCACATGGATGAAACCTACGTGAAGGTCAATGGCCGCTGGGCGTATCTGTACCGGGCCGTCGACAGCCGGGGCCGCACTGTCGATTTTTATCTCTCCTCCCGTCGTAACAGCAAAGCTGCATACCGGTTTCTGGGTAAAATCCTCAACAACGTGAAGAAGTGGCAGATCCCGCGATTCATCAACACGGATAAAGCGCCCGCCTATGGTCGCGCGCTTGCTCTGCTCAAACGCGAAGGCCGGTGCCCGTCTGACGTTGAACACCGACAGATTAAGTACCGGAACAACGTGATTGAATGCGATCATGGCAAACTGAAACGGATAATCGGCGCCACGCTGGGATTTAAATCCATGAAGACGGCTTACGCCACCATCAAAGGTATTGAGGTGATGCGTGCACTACGCAAAGGCCAGGCCTCAGCATTTTATTATGGTGATCCCCTGGGCGAAATGCGCCTGGTAAGCAGAGTTTTTGAAATGTAAGGCCTTTGAATAAGACAAAAGGCTGCCTCATCGCTAACTTTGCAACAGTGCCATTTTAAGCGTTATGCTAAGCCCAGGAAGCCGCAGGATCTTTTGAACCACAACTGCATTAACGTCCGCTATTCTGATACGAGTGGATTGTACGCCTGGGAATTCGAGAAAGATGCTCAGAAATTCAGTCTGAAAGTCAAAGGGCAATATATTGCGAACAGCACGATTCATCAGCTCGATGCAGCATTAGACGGGCTGGGGATTGCCTATATTCCCGAGTATGTTGCAGATGGATATATCAAAAGCGGCAAGCTGATTGCTGTTCTGACCGAGTGGTGTCCATATTTTGACGGCTACCATATTTATTATCCTCACCGCCGACAGGATTCTCCTGCGTTTATGGCTTTTCTGCAAGTTTTGCGTGACAGGTACAATAATGGAATAAGATAAATTTATGAGTAAAGGATTATGTCCACGATAAGCACCTGGGTCGATTCCTGGGAGGCGGCCATGAGGGTAGGGAAGCGCCGTCCCGTCAAGTCAGCGTAATGCTCTGCCAGTGTTACAACCAATTAACCAATTCTGATTAGAAAAACTCATCGAGCATCAAATGAAACTGCAATTTATTCATATCAGGATTATCAATACCATATTTTTGAAAAAGCCGTTTCTGTAATGAAGGAGAAAACTCACCGAGGCAGTTCCATAGGATGGCAAGATCCTGGTATCGGTCTGCGATTCCGACTCGTCCAACATCAATACAACCTATTAATTTCCCCTCGTCAAAAATAAGGTTATCAAGTGAGAAATCACCATGAGTGACGACTGAATCCGGTGAGAATGGCAAAAGCTTATGCATTTCTTTCCAGACTTGTTCAACAGGCCAGCCATTACGCTCGTCATCAAAATCACTCGCATCAACCAAACCGTTATTCATTCGTGATTGCGCCTGAGCGAGACGAAATGCGCGATCGCTGTTAAAAGGACAATTACAAACAGGAATCGAATGCAACCGGCGCAGGAACGCTGCCAGCGCATCAACAATATTTTCACCTGAATCAGGATATTCTTCTAATACCTGGAATGCTGTTTTCCCGGGGATCGCAGTGGTGAGTAACCATGCATCATCAGGAGTACGGATAAAATGCTTGATGGTCGGAAGAGGCATAAATGCCGTCAGCCAGTTTAGTCTGACCATCTCATCTGTAACATCATTGGCAACGCTACCTTTGCCATGTTTCAGAAACAACTCTGGCGCATCGGGCTTCCCATACAATCGATAGATTGTCGCACCTGATTGCCCGACATTATCGCGAGCCCATCTATACCCATATAAATCAGCATCCAGGTTGGAATTTAATCGCGGCCTCGAGCAAGACGTTTCCCGTTGAATATGGCTCATAACACCCCTTGTATTACTGTTTATGTAAGCAGACAGTTTTATTGTTCATGATGATATATTTTTATCGGCACTGTTGCAAATAGTCGGTGGTGATAAACTTATCATCCCCTTTTGCTGATGGAGCTGCACATGAACCCATTCAAAGGCCGGCATTTTCAGCGTGACATCATTCTGTGGGCCGTACGCTGGTACTGCAAATACGGCATCAGTTACCGTGAGCTGCAGGAGATGCTGGCTGAACGCGGAGTGAATGTCGATCACTCCACGATTTACCGCTGGGTTCAGCGTTATGCGCCTGAAATGGAAAAACGGCTGCGCTGGTACTGGCGTAACCCTTCCGATCTTTGCCCGTGGCACATGGATGAAACCTACGTGAAGGTCAATGGCCGCTGGGCGTATCTGTACCGGGCCGTCGACAGCCGGGGCCGCACTGTCGATTTTTATCTCTCCTCCCGTCGTAACAGCAAAGCTGCATACCGGTTTCTGGGTAAAATCCTCAACAACGTGAAGAAGTGGCAGATCCCGCGATTCATCAACACGGATAAAGCGCCCGCCTATGGTCGCGCGCTTGCTCTGCTCAAACGCGAAGGCCGGTGCCCGTCTGACGTTGAACACCGACAGATTAAGTACCGGAACAACGTGATTGAATGCGATCATGGCAAACTGAAACGGATAATCGGCGCCACGCTGGGATTTAAATCCATGAAGACGGCTTACGCCACCATCAAAGGTATTGAGGTGATGCGTGCACTACGCAAAGGCCAGGCCTCAGCATTTTATTATGGTGATCCCCTGGGCGAAATGCGCCTGGTAAGCAGAGTTTTTGAAATGTAAGGCCTTTGAATAAGACAAAAGGCTGCCTCATCGCTAACTTTGCAACAGTGCCAGTTTTATTACGAACGTGTTTTGGGTGGACAACGGAAAACATATTTCATCGAAAGACCAAAAAAAGAAAAAACACTTCCTGTTGTGATGAGTGAAGAAGAAACCATTCGGGTACTACGCGCTATTGAAAACGTGAAACACAAGGCTATTCTGATGACTATTTATTCGGCAGGTTTGCGCATTTCTGAATGTATAAACCTGAAAATAAAAGACATTGACTCCAAGCGCATGCAAATTCGTATAGAACAGTCAAAAGGAAAAAGAGATCGTTATACCATTTTATCTGAGAAAACATTAATTATTTTAAGAACATACTTTATGGAATATAAACCAAAAGATTATTTATTTGAAGGTCAAAAAGGTGGCGCATACTCAAGCCGAAGTATTCAAAACATTTTTAAAGCAGCTGTTTTAAAAGCAAAGATTCAAAAGGAAGTTACTGTACATACCTTACGACATAGCTTTGCAACGCATTTGCTTGAGAATGGTACGAGTTTACGTTATATTCAATCGTTGTTAGGTCATTCAAGCAGTAAAACAACTGAGGTTTATACACATATTACCACCAAGGGAATGGAACAATTAAAAAGTCCGATGGATTTGTTAGATATATAGAAAGGATTTGTATATTTGAGCAAAACTTAACAAAAAGCACTATGAATATAAATCCTTTTGAGAGAGTAGAAACGAACGGTAAACGGTTGAAAACGGATTTGTCACTGATAATGAAAGGTTTAGCAAAATAAGATATAGTGGATATATACGCCATTTGGCGTATAGCCACTTGTTATGTGCCATTTTTGAATGACAATGCGAATAGATACAGACAAACAAATGAATTTACTTAGTGATAAGAACGTTGCAATAATTGGTGGTGGACCCGTTGGACTGACTATGGCAAAATTATTACAGCAAAACGGCATAGACGTTTCAGTTTACGAAAGAGACAACGACCGAGAGGCAAGAATTTTTGGTGGAACCCTTGACCTACACAAAGGTTCAGGTCAGGAAGCAATGAAAAAAGCGGGATTGTTACAAACTTATTATGACTTAGCCTTACCAATGGGTGTAAATATTGCTGATGAAAAAGGCAATATTTTATCCACAAAAAATGTAAAGCCCGAAAATCGATTTGACAATCCTGAAATAAACAGAAATGACTTAAGGGCTATCTTGTTGAATAGTTTAGAAAACGACACGGTTATTTGGGATAGAAAACTTGTTATGCTTGAACCTGGTAAGAAGAAGTGGACACTAACTTTTGAGAATAAACCGAGTGAAACAGCAGATTTGGTTATTCTTGCCAATGGTGGAATGTCGAAAATAAGGAGCTTTGTTACCGACACGCAAGTTGAAGAAACCGGTACTTTCAACATCCAAGCTGATATTCTTCAACCGGAAATAAACTGTCCCGGATTTTTTCAGCTATGCAACGGCAACCGATTAATGGCGGGACATCAGGGCATTTTATTGTTTGCCAATCCCAATAATAATGGTGCATTGTATTTAGGAATTAGTTTTAAAACGCCCGATGAATGGAAAAATAAAATTCCCTTAGATTTTCAGGACAGAAACAGCGTTGCCGATTTTTTATTGAAAAGATTTTCCAAATGGAGTGAAGTTTACAAACAATTAATACGTTCGGTATCAACATTTCAATGCTTGCCCACAAGGAAATTTCCTTTGAACAATGATTGGAAAAGTAACCGTCCATTACCCATAACAATGATTGGCGATGCTGCTCATTTGATGTCGCCTTTTGCAGGACAGGGTGTAAATACGGGATTATTGGATGCTTTGATATTGTCTGAAAACCTTACAAACGGAGAATTTACAAGTATTGAAAATGCCATCGAAAACTACGAACAACAAATGTTTGTTTATGCAAAAGATACGCAGGACGAATCGACAGAAAACGAAACCGAAATGTTTAGTCCCAATTTTTCGTTTCAAAAATTATTGAATCTATAAACAGTAAGAAAAAACGGCTACTAACAAGCAGTTTTGCAATAGTGGGCAGAAGTGCAAAATTGAACTTGTGTGCTTCTATCAACTTTTGTACATTAGCTGCCAGTTTAAGATGGGTGCATTTGAGTATGCCCAAAGGAGCCCGCAAGTATGCGCAGGACGAAGCCAGTAGCCGCGCCGATGGTGGCGCGGGTCTATCTGCGCGTCAGCACCGACGCGCAGGACTTGGAACGCCAAGAGGCGATCACTACGGCCGCGAAGGCCGCCGGCTACTACGTCGCCGGCATCTACCGTGAGAAGGCATCCGGCGCACGCGCCGACCGGCCTGAGCTGCTGCGCATGATCGGCGACCTACAGCCCGGCGAGGTGGTCATTGCCGAGAAGATCGACCGCATCAGCCGCCTACCTTTGCCCGAGGCCGAGCGCCTGGTGGCCTCGATACAGGCCAAAGGCGCACGCCTGGCCGTCCCTGGCGTGGTCGATCTATCCGACCTGGCGGCCGAGGCCCAGGGCGTCGCCAAGATCGTGCTGGAAGCCGTGCAGATCATGCTTTTTCGCCTGGCCTTGCAGATGGCCCGCGACGACTACGAGGACAGGCGCGAACGCCAGCGCCAAGGCATTGAGTTGGCCCGCCAGGCCGGGCGGTACAAGGGCCGCCGTGCTGATCCGAAGCGCCGCGCCCAAGTTGTCGCGCTGCGCAAGTCCGGCTACAGCATCAACAAGACCGCCGAGCTGGCCGGGTACAGTGCGGCCCAGGTGAAACGGATATGGGCCGAGGTCAGCCAGGCCGAAGCGAAGCAGCACGGCGCGTTCGTGGAGGACGCATTGACGGAAGCCGATGCCCTGGCCGCTGTCGGCCAGGATGAGCGCCAGGAGGAAAGGGCATGAAGAAGCCGAACCAAGACGACGAGCCGTTTTTCATCACCGAGGAGATTGCGGCCGAAATGATCGCCGGCGGCTATGAGTTCGAGCTGCCGCCCATTCCTTGCACCATCCGCCTACGCGACGTGCTGGAGCGCATGACCGATGCTGAGCTAGCATTGCAGCCGGGCGAGATCGCCGACCAGGAGCGTGAACGCTGCCGGCGCAAGCCGTGTTCAACCTCATGATCTGGTCATGGTATTTTTCATGGCACTGAGCCTGATAGTTCTTGCAAATTGTTGTCACTAAAGGGTTTTGTGTGCTTGTTTACAATCGAGTGGGAGTGACGGGCACTGGCTGGCAATGTCTAGCAACGGCAGGCATTTCGGCTGAGGGTAAAAGAACTTTCCGCTAAGCGATAGACTGTATGTAAACACAGTATTGCAAGGACGCGGAACATGCCTCATGTGGCGGCCAGGACGGCCAGCCGGGATCGGGATACTGGTCGTTACCAGAGCCACCGACCCGAGCAAACCCTTCTCTATCAGATCGTTGACGAGTATTACCCGGCATTCGCTGCGCTTATGGCAGAGCAGGGAAAGGAATTGCCGGGCTATGTGCAACGGGAATTTGAAGAATTTCTCCAATGCGGGCGGCTGGAGCATGGCTTTCTACGGGTTCGCTGCGAGTCTTGCCACGCCGAGCACCTGGTCGCTTT
>NZ_VPAM01000064.1:0-5459 GCF_013419215.1 Acinetobacter sp. YH12096
GGCAAGGTGTAAAACTTTTTCTTTAAATTGCCCCATTCTCTTGTATTCATTGGGTTCTATGCCTAGTTTTAATCTTAGCTCTTCTAGCTCTACCATAGTCACTTTGCCTGTACTACGCCATGCGATAAGCAACTCATACAAGCGTATAGCGTAAACACTAGTTAAACTGCTGACTTGCTCTAGTTCATAACTAGTGAAGTGTTTTTCTAAATTTGTAATCAACGGTACAACATCATCAGAAAACTTAATACGAACAAGAGCTTCATTCTCTACATAAGATATTCGTTGTACCCATCGACTTATTACATTCTCAATGTTGCCCTTTTGAGTCAGTTTTTGATAGCTAAATCTACGATCAAATAGGCTTTTGCAAGCATCTTTAAGAACTTTATAGGCTGTATTTCTATGAACATTGAAATGGTTGATATAGCTTTCAGCATGAATCGTCAAATCTTTATCATTGGGTGTATTTGATTGCCTAGCTTCAAGTATGGCTAACAGTATTAAACGTTGTTCTGATAGGTCTAAATTATAACTGGCATTTATTAGTGCATTATCTTTAACGACTAGTTCTTTTTTCATAAGCACACATATTTTTTAAGTATATAAGTACACTCTATTTTATTAAGTGTCACTTTGCAAGATAAAGGTGTACTTATTGCAAGATAAAGGTGTACTTATTGCAAGATAAAGGTGTACTTATTGCAAGATAAAGGTGTACTTATCCTTATTTTTATCATTATTTATCAATTGATTACAGAGGCTAAAAATTAAAAAATTAAAAATTATTAAAAAGAGGGGAGTGCTTAAAACTGCCCTATGTACTCGCTAAAGCTCGTACTCTATTGAAGCTCGTTCCTCGCTTCGTGGGGCAGTTTTTGGTTAATACTGTTTGTGAAATCTAAAAGCAAAAGCATTTGTAATGTATTCGCTTCGCTCATACTTTTTGAAAAGCAAAAGCTCCAAAGTTCGCACCCATTCGGGATGCTCTGTACCTACCGTTTAAAATCGAAAGGGAGCTTGTAATCAGAGAAAAGGCGAGGGCGAAATTTTGATGATGCTCAATCGCTCGTAGACACTCGCTCGGTTCTTATTATCTAGGTTTTAATTATTTACTGGAGCTAATCAAAGTTGTGAAACATTGCTTAAATAATAGGCGTGGAACGTGAAAAATCATAAAAAAAGCCCGAACAGGGATGTTCGGGCTATCAACTAGAAACTACAGCGTTGAATTATAAGGATAATTATACAGCATTTCGTATAAGGTGTATTATGTTAATTTTAGAAAATCTTAAGATAATTATTAATGAGTGGCTTAATGAATAAAGAAATTTCTGTATTACTGCATGACGTTCCTACTCATGCAGATTACGCATGTGATGCAACAGATTTAGATCCAGAAGATATTCCTGAAGATCGTATAGAACAAGTCATAAATTTATTAAATTCTTCTGATGAAAATATTGTATTTGAGGCAGCAAAACTTCTGACTAATTGGGGACAATCCTCTGGTTTTGATGCATTAGTAAATTTATTAAATGAAAATAAATTAGTTGGTTATATAGATCATCGTTTACATGGTTATGATGATACACTTCAGCATGTACTTAGAGCTTTTGTTCGTTATTGGGCATTCCAAGCTGATCTAGGATTTGGTGAACAGGCTAGAATAAAAATATTTCATCCTATACAAAAGATTATAGAAATATCTAATACAGAACCATTTGATATTAGTCGCTTATTTTGGTTAATTGATGATGAAAAATACGATGAATATATTCCTTTAATTAAAAACCATTTAATCCAAATAATAGATCATCCTGAATTACAATTTTGGAAAATCCATGATGCTATTGAACTGATGCTGAAATTAGAGCCTGAGTTTGTTCATAATTTATTAGAAGAAAAAGGCAAAACATTGGAAGACTTTAAAATTAACACTTTATAAAGTTATACATTTAACATAATGGTGGTTATACGAAATTCATTTGTTAGAAACCATTTATTACATCAAAAGTAATGAAAAAGTAAAGAATATGCCTTATATTATCTTTACTTTAATGTTTTTTGAGTGAGGAAATCATGTCCGCAGTCAATTTCAATATGCGCTTAGAAGCAGAGTTAAAAGAACAAGTCACGCCTATTTTAGAAGACTACGGTTTGACTATGCCCCAAGCATTCAAACTGTTCTTGAATCAAATCGTTAAAACTAAGGCGATCCCTTTATCTTTTGACTATGCGCGAGAAACTGCTTTAACTCCTAAAGCAGCAGCTAAGTTACTTCAATCTTTAAAAGAGATTGAAAATGGCGAGTACACCGAGTACGAAACGGTAGAAGAAGCGATTAAAGCTATGTCGGAAGAAGCACATGGCTAAACGTAAGATTATCGTAACCAGTTCTTTTAAACGTGATATTAAAAGACGTTATTTAGAACTGGTTACGGCTGAATGGGCAGAAGTATTAGATTGTTTAGTCGCAAATAATCCTTTGCCTGAAAAATATTTAGATCATCCCTTGAAGGGTGGTGCAGAGTTTAAAAATTGTCGTGATTGTCATGTGAAGCCTGACTTAGTCTTGATTTATAGGCTTGTTGGTGACGATATTTTAGAACTGCATCAGTTGGATAGCCATTCCGAAATTTTTGGATGACTATCGCTCGATGCTTTGAAATATGGCTTTAGCCATGTTTCAAAGTCGGGCAACTTTGCGCTTGCTGTAATTTGATTCGTAATGAGAAAAACCAAGCAAAGTATCGATCGCCTAGTATTTTTTAGGGTCGATCTGACACCAGTCATACGTTTTTTCTTTGACATTATTCGGTTCAAATGAGTAACACGGCTTTTTAGTCATAATTCTGACTAATGTTTTCCCATCATGCTCCTCGATTTGTAACGGATATTTTTTTAGTACAGCCATATCTGCTCTACGTTCATCAATTTCGTCTTTGCTTGGTATGTATAAGAAGATAGCTAAAATGAATACCATCATCACAGCAACAAACGTGCTAGCAAAAATAATGATAAGTTTTAAGTTGAGCCTGTGTGTAGCTTCGTTTAATGCCTGAATACTGTTGTTTAATGCGCCTGTATGCTTCTTATTTGCGTTTTCTAGCGATTTTTCAGCCTTGTCTAGCACTCCGCTAGCGACATGGTTGTAAAACTGCTCTAATCGCTTGTTATCGTCTGCTATGGCCTCTCTATATTCCTTCATGGATGCCAATAAAATATATAACTGGTCATCTAGATCATTTTGATTACTCATAATGACATTCCGCCTCTACCTAGTTTTTGAGATGCCTTGCGGAGTGCTTGCTCGGCTCGTTGTTTATCTAATTCTTGCTGTCGCTTCATTTCCGCTTGGCGTTCCAGTTCTAGACGTTTGGTTTCTTGGTTCTTCTGCCATTGATCAAAACCTTGATCGACACGGCTTAAACCACGCTGTAAAACGCTCTCTTTTTGCTGTTTCTGTTGGTGAAGCTGTTGGCTATTTTGCTGTTTGACGTTGTCATTAAAACGGCTGATTTCAGTGTCTATGCCTTGTCTGCGTAATTGTGTGACTTTGGTGCCTTCATGGATGGTGGCTTGTAGTCCGTTGTTCTGATCGGCATAGCTACGATGGTCTATTTTTTCTCGGTAGCCTGCACGTTCCAATGCTTTATTGGCTAAGTCTGCCCAAGTTTCTCGAATTTGCTTAATATCTTCTTGGGTTGTCCCCATGCCAAGGCTTTTTCGTTTGGCGTTGCTGAGTTCGATATCGGTTTTGGTGGTCAGGGTGAGTTTATTGTCCGTGTCCAATTCGGCTTTTCGGGTGGTAAGCATGATATGGGCGTGATGATTCTTATCATTACCGCCTTTGCTGGGTTCATGGATGGCTAAATCTGCGATCACTCCATAGCGATCAACTAAGGACCTGGCAAAGTCTTTTGCCAAGTCCTTACGTTGATCAGCGTCTAATTCATCAGGTAGGGCAATGACCCATTCTCTAGCGGTTCGGGCATCTTTACGGTTTTCGGTTTTTTCTGCCAAGTTCCAAAGTTCACCACGGTCAATTTCAATATCTAAATTAGACAGAATTTCAGAATGGGCGACACCGTCTTTTCTCGTAAAGTCATGGGTCAGTCCTGTGCGTTCATCTTCTAGTTTTTCCCCTGCACGATATGCAGATGATGCAACCGCAGTTCGCCCCGAACTTCGGTTCACCGTTTTAGTGGAACAATGATAAATTGCCATGCAGTCGCCTTGGGGTGCTTTTGCTTTTGGGGTTAAGGGGATTCCCCTTACGCAAACTTTGACTTGGATGAAATCCAAGTCGTAAGTGCGCATTTCATGAAAAACACGATAGCATATTACCCGCTTGAATTTCAATTCATAGGGTCTTATGCTTGAGTGGTTTTCTATATTCCGAAATTAACCGTTATGACTAAATCTGCTGAAAATATCGAAAAGAAAATTGAAGCCCAGTTAGAGAAGCTGAAACAGTTAAAAGCACAGAAACAGGCTATTGAAGCAAGAGAACGTACCAAAAAGAAAGAACAGGAGCGCAAGGATGATACTCGGCGTAAAATTTTGCTCGGTTCTTACTTGATTAAGAAAATGCAGGCAAATGAAGCCAATAAAGAAAAAATACTCGCTGAACTCAACGAATATTTAACAGAAAATAGAGATCGACAGCTTTTTGATTTGCCCGATATTGAAGCCTAATTTTTCTTAGCTGTTTGGTTGTTTTTTTTGGCTTGATACTCTGGAATGAGCGTATTTAAAACCTTTTGAATATTGTCTTTGTCCTCTATCTGCAAATGATCCCGATAGTAAATTAAGTCCTGTATTTTGCTTTCCATCTGCATTTTTTCGGTGGGTTTGGCATTTTTGGATAGTCGGGATAATAGGAAGATATAACCGCATATATTTTCCCTCGCAATTTCATAATTTACGATGTCGAGGTATTCAACGGTCACATGCTTTAGATCGGTTGATAGGTTATTTAATTTAATCATGGCTGAAATCCTGATTTTTCTAAAATTGGATAAAGCTCTCTGAATTTTTCAGGCTCTAACAGCATATCTGCTATACGGATAGCAAATTGTTGGTAGCTTTCTGTACCTTGTGAATATTTCCCCATTTCAGGCATTTCTGACATTTTTTTTGCAAATAAATGGCGTTGTGCATCGGTCATTTTGATAAAAAAGTCAGGTGTGTTTGGGTCACGCTTAGAATCTAATTTTTTCGGTTGTTGTTTCTGCTTAAACTTAAATGAAAAACCAATAATTGAACGACCACGTTTGTGTTGTTCATACTCTGCTTTTATATCTGTGTACTTATTAATTTGATCAATGGCAAGGTGTAAAACTTTTTCTTTAAATTGCCCCATTCTCTTGTATTCATTGGGTTCTATGCCTAGTTTTAATCTTAGCTCTTCTAGCTCTACCATAGTCACTTTGCCTGTACTACGCCATGCGATA